>CACYEW010000343.1 GCA_902773455.1 uncultured Ruminococcus sp. | reverse complement strand
GCTCCGGGCAAGGAAGTAAGCGTCAAGGTTTACCTGAAAAACAATCCCGGTATCAGTTATATTAGACTTACTCCGTCCTACGACTCGTCTGTTATGACGCTGATCGGCGTTGATTTCACGGGCGCGGAGGTCAGTTTCGACAACGCGGATTACACGCTGAACGTCACGCTTGAAAACGGTTCGGACGTTTCGGGCGACGGTCTTGTGTTCACGATGAAATTCAGGATCGCCGACAACGCCGAAGAAGGCGTATATCCGGTGAGCGTGATATTCAGAGAAGCGTATGATTTAGACGAATCACCCGTAAGTTTCAGCGTCGTATCCGGCAGCGTTGAAATCGTAAGCTTCATTTACGGCGACGTCAACGGCGACGGTACAATAGACGGACGCGACCTCATAAGGCTGCGCAAATACCTCGGCACTTACGACGACGAGACGGGTACGAGCCCGTACGTGATATTCGCGGGTTCGGACTGCAACGGCGACGGCAGGATCGACGGGCGCGATCTGATAAGGCTCCGCAAATATCTCGGCACATACGACGACGAGACCGGCACTTCTCCGATAGTTCTCGGCCCGTGACGGATAACATTACTTATAAAGCCTTCTCCTTCGGGGGAGGCTTTTCTCTTCGCCGGTTTTCCGGGGGATTCGGTTTTTTGATCAAATTTTTTGAAATTTATTATTTTACTCTTGATTATATCGTAATTGTGTGATATACTTTGAATTGATACAGTAAATGAAAGGACGGAATTGTCTTATGGATATTTTTGAACAGGTCGAATCCGAGGTAAGGTCGTACTGCAGGTCGTTTCCGGCGGTGTTTGACAAAGCCGAGGGTTGTTACATATACGGAGAGGACGGTACCGCGTATCTCGATTTCTTCGCGGGAGCCGGCGCTCTCAACTACGGTCACAACAATCCCTACATAACGGACAAGCTGATCGCATATCTGAAAAATAACGGCATACTTCACGCGCTCGATATGCACACGACGGCGAAGCGCTCTTTTCTCGAGCATTTTGAAAACTCGATACTCAAGCCGCGCGGACTCGACTACAAGGTGATGTTCCCCGCCCCGACCGGCACCAACGCCGTCGAATCGGCTTTCAAGCTCGCGCGCAAGGTCAAAAAGAGACAGACGGTATTCGCCTTTACCGGCGCGTTTCACGGCATGACTCTCGGCGCTCTCGCCGCTACGAGCAATTCGTACAACAGAGACGCGTCGGGCACGGCTTTGCAGGGCGTGACCTTTATGCCGTTCCCTTACGGCTTCAACAAGTCGTTCGATACGATAGCGTATATGGAAAACGTCCTTACGGACGATCATTCAGGCTCGGAGATCCCTGCGGCGGTCATCGTTGAGACCGTTCAGGCGGAGGGCGGGATAATCCCCGTCGATACGGAATGGCTCCGCCGCCTGCGCGCTCTCTGCGACAAATACGGGATCCTCCTCATAGTCGACGATATCCAGATCGGCTGCGGCAGAACGGGCGACTTCTTCTCGTTCGAGCGCGCCGGCATCGTTCCCGATATGGTGACGCTTTCGAAATCGATCGGCGGCTGCGGTCTGCCGATGGCTCTGCTTCTTCTTAAGCCCGAGCTCGATATCTGGAAGCCTGCCGAGCATAACGGCACCTTCCGCGGCAATCAGCTCGCTTTCGTCGCCGCCGACGCGGCTCTCGACGTGCTCGAAAAAGAAGACCTTCTTCTGCACGTCAGGAAAGCTGAGGCGTTTTTGAAGGATTATATCGAGAAGAACATCCTGCCGCTCGATCCGCGCATCACTTACAGAGGCCGCGGTCTCATTTACGGCATAGACTTCTCCGCTCTCGATCCTTCGGGCGAGCTTGCCGGTAAGATCTCAAAGCTCTGCTTCAAGAAAAATCTCATAATCGAACGCTCCGGCAGAAACGACACCGTTCTGAAAATACTGCCGCCGCTCGTTATAACCGAAGAAGAACTGAAAAAAGGTCTGCAGATAATCGAAAGCTCTGCAAAAGAGGTTCTCGGCAAATAAATCACGACCGCGGCGATAACCGCGGTCTTTTGACGGAGGATATATGAACGGATCCGATTATATAAACATTGTCTCAAATATGATAAAAGAAGCGTACGAAACGCAGACGGAACAGATAAAAGCCGCCGCAAAGGCGCTGGCGGAAACCGTGGAGGCGAAGAACAACGTATTCGTATTCGGCTGTTCTCACGCCGGCATCATAGCCGAAGAGCTGTTCTACCGCACGGGAGGTCTCGCGGTCATAAACCCGATATTCTTTCCCGGCATGATGCTCAACACGCGCCCGATAACGATGACGAGCTCGCTTGAGCGGCTCGCAGGTCTTGGAAAAACGATATTCGAGAAAAACAGCGTTAAAAGCGGCGATCTGCTGATACTCCATTCCGTTTCGGGCAGAAACGCCGTGCCTGTCGAAATGGCGCTTTGCGCGAAAGAAAACGGCGTGAAAACGGTATGCCTCACGAATCTTTCTTATTCACGCTCCGTAACGCCGCGCCATCCGTGCGGAAAACGGCTTTTCGAGGTGTGCGACATCGTGATTGACAATAAGGGCGAACCCGGCGACGCGGCGGTGCGGATCGAAGGTCTGCCCGAAAAAACGGGACCGACGTCCACCGCGGTCGGTGCGGCGATCATGAACGCCCTGACAGTCGACGCGATCAACGTGATGATCGAAGACGGGTTCGTTCCGCCCATATTGATGAGCGCAAATCTTGACGGCGGAGACGAGCATAACGATAAGATATTCGCCGAATACAAAGACAACATCTTTTATATGTGATGAAAAAGCGCCTTGTTATCGACAGCGGCGGAACGAAGACCGCCGCGATACTTTACGACGAAGATCTCAACCGGCTCGGAGTATGCGTTACGGGAAGTCTGCGGTCCAACACCACGGCCGATCCGCTTTACCGCAGGCACGCCGCCGAGCTTGTGAATTCGCTCGGTCTATACGGCATTACGCTTGAATGCGTGCGCGGAACGTACGAAGAACGGGTGATCGGACTTCTTTCGGAGCACTGCTCCGTAAAAAACGCATTTCGCGACGGCGAAATGGATCTCGGACTTTTTGCCGCGGGACTTTTCGGCGACGGCGTGCTCGCCCTCTCCGGCACCGGCGCGACGGTATTTGCAAAATACGGAAACGAACGCTTTTCTGAGGGCGGTTACGGCGCCGCCGTATCGGACGAAGGGTCGGGCTATTACATCGGCAGGCAGGCTCTCATAGCCGCGATACGTCATTACGAACGCCGCGGTCAAAAGACCGCTCTTACGGATATGCTTGCGAAGCATTTCGGAGCTTATACGGAAGAAACCTTCAGGGAAGCCGTATTTTCGATCTACTCGCAGAAAGAAAGATCGCCCGTAGCCTGCGTGAGCGGATGCGTGCCGACCGTCGTTGAAGCCGCCCGTCTCGGCGACGTAACGGCGAAAGAAATACTTTACGGCGCGGGAAGGATAATCGGCGAATCGGTCGCGGCGCTGATAAGAAAGCGCGGTCTTCCCGACGGTATCCACGTCGCGGTATCGGGCAGCGTATGGCGCGCAAATCCGCTTTTTTACGACGGTTTCGTTTCGGTTTACGGCAAAGCTCCCGTCATACCGGCGCTCGAACCGATAGCCGGCGCGATAGCGAAAGAATATTACGACAGATACGGCGAAGCGGACATTTCACGCGTCGCGTCGCAGTATCCCGAATTTATCTACGATATAAATAATATGAAAGGGCGAGGTATCTGAAATGCTGCTTGACAGATACAGACAGGCGATAGACGACCTGTTCAGAAAGGTCAGAGACACTCAGACGGAAAACATAATAAAAGCCGGAGAGATCGTCGCCGACAGCGTTGCAAACGGCGGCTGTATATTCTTATCGAGCATCTGCCACTTTATGGAGATGGATTCGATATACCGCGGCGGAGGCCCGATATTTTACAAGCATTTCAGCTACGATCTTAAAATAGAAAACGACGCGAAAAAGCGCGAAGGCGGTTTCCCGGGCGCGGAAACGCAGGGGGCTGCGGCAAGATACGCGCTTACGCAGTCGAATTTCCGCCCGGGCGACGTACTGTTTTTAAGCTCCGTTTCCGGAAGGACCGCCAAAGTCGTCGATCTCGCGTACGAAGCGGTCAAGCTCGGAATAAACGTCATAGCCTTCACCTCGATGGAATACGCGACTCAGGTCGACCCGGTCCATCCGTCCGGCAAAAAGCTTTACGAAATAGCGACGGTAACGCTCGACAACTGCGCTCCCGCCGCCGAAGCGATGCTTGAAGTTGACGGCATCGAAGCGCGTTTCGGAGCGGCTTCCGGTATAGCGTCCGATTACATAATGTGGAGCGTTACCTCGGTAGCGGTCGAAAAGCTGCTCGAAAAGGGCATAACTCCGGGCATTCTCAAAAGCGCGAACTACCCCGGCGGCAACGACTACAACAAGACCGTTATAGAACCCAATTACGAAAAATACGGCTGGTAAGAAAACGACCATGGGAAGCGCGTTATCAAAGAACAAAAACGCGGCCGCGGCGGCGACGTTTTTTGCGTTCATGTTTTTGCAGTACGTCGTACTGAGGTTCGGCAATCAGGCGGGACGGGGATTTCTTTCAGACGCCGTGCAGGAAAACGTTTACCGCTTCATACAGATCGCGGCGGTGATCGGTTTTCTGTCTTTTGCGCCCGTTTTCCGTCTGATAAAAAGTTCATCAGGCAAAACGGCGGCGGCTCTGTGCGGTCTCGGAGTGTTTTTCTGCGGATCGGTTTTGATGTTTTTCTTCGCCGAAAGCTCCGCATTTTACCTTGCCGTTACGTTTCTGACGGTATTCGCTCTCGGTTTTACCGGAGCCGGCGTATATCTGAAAATGGCGTCGTACGCGGGATCAGGCGTCCGTATCGGTATTTGCACCGGCGCGGCGTGTACCGCGGCGACGGCTCTGCAGTATTTTCTGCAGCTTCACCGTCTTTATAAGATCCCGCTCGGTATCTTTATGCTCGTATCGTTTTCGATACTCGGCTTTGTATTTTCGGGCGGTTTTCAAACTTCCTTTCAACGCGAGGGCAAAGAGGAGCCCTCGCCGGCGCGTCCGCTCGTTTTCGCTTTGATAATTGCGTTTGCGATGATGCTTTTCACGGGATATTACAACGGTTATATACATCATCTTCAGATCGCGTCCGGGTATTCGGAGTATAACGTTTACACGTGGCCGAGACTTTGCATGATCCCGGGATTTTTACTGTTCGGCGCGCTCGGAGATCTGAAAAAAGGCAGGTTCCTGCCGCTTGCGACGCTTTGCGTATCGGCGCTCGCTCTTATGAACGCCGTGCTCGCAGGTCAAAGCGACGCGTATCTGCTCAATATGTGTCTGTTTTATATCGCGATATCCGCCGTGGTATCGTATTACGATCTTACGTTTTTCCGCCTTGCGGCAAAAACGAAGCGTCCTGCTTTATGGGCGCCTGCCGGGCGTGTGCTCGACAGCCTGACCGTGCTTTTCGTATGGGCGTTCGACGTAAGCTCGCTTTCCGCGGCGGCCGTGCTGGCGATAAACATAGCCGCGCTCACGGCGATACTTCTTCTCATGGCGCTGAACGGAGATCTCGATTTCTCATCTAAACCCGTCTCTTCGGCACCCCCTCCCGCGCCGGAGGAGAACGGTACGGCGGACGTATTTGAAGCGGTGCGGAACCGTTACGGACTGACCCCGTCGGAATTGAAGGTCTTTCGCGAGCTCGTTCTCACCGAAGACAAGCAGACGGCGATCGCGGACCGTCTTTCGATAAAGATAAGGACCGTACAGGCGAACGTCACCTCGATTTACAGAAAAACCGGCGTTTCAACGCGCTCCGGTCTCGTTGCGGTCTACCACGATTCAAACCGTAAGTAAAAAAGATCCCTCGCGGTGTACTTCGTAAGGAAGTACACCGCAGCTAAATTCGCCTTGCGGCGAGCTAAATTGGGCTTCGCCCAGCTAAATTTGCTT
>CACYEW010000342.1 GCA_902773455.1 uncultured Ruminococcus sp. | reverse complement strand
TCGTGTACGCCGTGCGGAGAAAGGCAGGAGAGGACCGCGCGGATCGTACCGTCTTTACCGGCGGCGTCCATAGCCTGAAAGAGGAAGATGACGCCCTCCTTCTTTTCGGCGTAAAGCTTTGCCTGCAGTTTGTCGATCTTGTCGTTGTTTTCAGCCATTTTCGCTTCCGCGTCGGCGCGGTCTGCGCAAAGGCTCGTTTCGTCGGTTTGACACTTGCCGATCTTGAATGAACGGGAGCCGTCATAGCAGTATTGTTTGATTGACATATACGTTACCTCTCATATGTTTTTTATATAAATGCGTTATCTATTTCGCGCTCCGAACCATCCGCGGATCATTTCTTTGAATGATTTTTTGCTTTTTTCTGATTCTTTATCTGCTTTTTTTGCGTTTTCATCGGTAAGAAATACCTTGCGGCCGCTGAAATAGCGGTAAAGAACGTCCTGTGAGTCGGTACCCGGTTCTTTTGCGGGACGGACGTAGCTTCCGTCGGGCTGCATGAGACTCGTATTTTCGCAGTCCGCCCGCAGCGCTTCAAGCACCCTGTTCACCTGCTCGCGCGTGTCGGGCGTAACGACTTCGATAAAGGCTTCGACGCGCCGTTCGATATTGCGGTCGAGCAGATCTCCGGAGCCGATGAAGATCCTTTGTTCGTCGCCTTCGCCGAAGCTGTATATCCGGGAATGTTCAAGATAGCGGCCTATAATACTCGATACCGTGATATTCTCGGTCAGGCCGGGAACGCCGGGGCAAAGCGAACATATGCCGCGTACGAAAAGCTCGACCTTCACGCCGGCTTTTGAGCATTCGATCAGCTTTTCCATTATCTCAAGGTTATCGAGCGAGTTGATCTTGATGCTCACGCGCCCCTTCTGACCTTTTGCGATCTCGCCGTCAAGAAATTGTATCACGCACGTTTTGAAGCAGCGCGGAGCGATCCAGAGACAATTCGTTTCGGGCGGCAGATCTCCGTTTTCAAGCGCGGTAAAGACAACTTCGGCGTCGCGCCCGGCTTCTTCTCTCGAGGTGATAAGCGAGATGTCGGTGTAAAGCTCGCCCGTGACCTCGTTGTAATTTCCGGTACCCACCTGAGTTATACGGCTGAATGTGCCTTCACGCTGTTTTGTGATCACGCAGAGCTTACTGTGTACCTTGTAATCCGGCAGACCGTATATAACTTTACATCCCGCGTCTTCGAGCATTTCGGAATAGTCTATATTGTTCTGCTCGTCGAACCGTGCGCGAAGCTCAAGCAGGCAGAGAACGTTCTTTCCGCGGTCGGCGGCGTACGCAAGCGCCGCGGCTACTTTACTGCTGCCGGACATGCGGTAAAGCGTTATCTTGATCGACGTTACGTCGGGATCGTCCGCCGCCTCGTAGATAAGATCGACGAAAGCCGTCATGCTTTGAAACGGAAAGCTCATAAGCAGATCACGCTTTTCGATATATTTGAAATACTCGCCTTTTTTCAAACCTATATCGCGCGCCGGGCGCCGTTCTTCATAGCGCAGAGACGGCGGACCTCCGACGGATGTGCAGAAGGAAAGGTCGAACGGCACGTTCTGAGTAAATACTCTGTTTTCCGGTACGCGGAGCTTTTTTATCAGCGTCGCTTTTGCGGAATCGTTCAGCTTGCCGTACAAACGCACGCGGACGGGCATTTCGCGGCGGCGCTTCGTCAGCATATCGGATATCTTGTGGCGGAGATCGTCGTCAGCGTCTTCAAGGAATACGTCGGCGTTTCTCGTTACCTCGGCTATTACCGATGAAACGACCGCGTCCTTTTTGAAAAGCAGCGGCAGAAAGTGACGTACGAGCTGCGCCGTAAGTACGATCTTCAGGCATCCGTTGATCTCAAACGTCTGATAAGCGGGTACGCGGTGAAGCGGTATCACGCAGAGCTTCTGCTCGGCGCCGCGGCGCAGAAAAGCGATTACGTTTGAATCGCCGTTCCACAGAAACGGCAAAGGCTGATCGATGCCGATCACCTTCGGAAAGAGCAGATCGCGGATATCGCAAAACAGCTTTTTGCTCATAAGCTCGTCGACCTTGCTGATCTTTTTGAAATCGAGCACGTCGATATTCACGGCGCGAAGCTCTTCGCGGATATCCTTCCAGATACCTTCCGCCGAGGTCTGCTGTTCTCTCGTGATCCGGAGCACTTCGTTGATCTGCGCCTCCGGAAGAAGACCGGTAAGCGGATCCGCCTTGTCGGGCGTGAGCAGAGCGCGGTGCGTAAGCACTCCGACCCTGACGCGGTAAAACTCTTCGAGATTCGACTGATAGATCATCAGGAATTTGAGTCTTTCGAGCAGCGGTACCGACCGGTCCGCCGCTTCGACGAGGATCCTTTGATTGAACGCCAGCCAGCTGATTTCACGGTTGACGTATACGCTCGGCGCAGAAGACGAAGCGGCGGATTCTCTTTTTTTATTTTTGGAAGCCATAAGCTTTTGTCCTTTCAGATTACTTCAACCGTTCCCTGCAGGCTTTTTCAAGGGCGTCGATCAGTATTTTCAGCGTTTTTATACGCGCGAATTTTTTGTCGTTTGATTCAATGATGAACCAGGGAGC
>CACYEW010000341.1 GCA_902773455.1 uncultured Ruminococcus sp. | reverse complement strand
TGCGACAACACGAACGGCACTTTCACGTGGCTCAAGACCGCCAAGCTTCTTATGGAAGGCTTTTCGGAAGCGAGAGCCGACGGCGTGAACGCGCCGAAAGTGACGTTTTTGCTCCCGTTCACCGACGCGGGCCACGCAAGGACGCAGATGGGCGAGCTTTATCTGAATATATATCAGAAAAACTTTTGTCCCGATTCGTGGATGATGTGGGACGGCAAACCGCTCATGCTCGGCTGGAAGACCGCGCTCGACAAAAAAGACCCGCTTCAGAAAGAAGTATATAATTTCTTTACGTGGAGACAGGGACAACCGGATTATCTCTCAAAACAGACCGTAAAGGATCAGTGGGGCTGGCTTTCCGTTTATCCTCAGGCCGTATATCAGGACAGAACGAAGAAAAACGAAATGATAACGGTAGGCGTGGCGCAGAACTTCAACACCAGGAAAAGATGCCTCACCGCGATGAACGGTCCGAACGTCGCAGACCGTACGTACACCTCGAAAGGCTACGACACGAGAGAAAACGCGAAGCTGTACGGCGCCAACTTCGCCGAGCAGTTCGAATACGCGCTTGAAGTGGATCCGGAATTCATCTTCATCACCGGCTGGAACGAATGGGTTGCGATACGTCAGCAGTCGTGGCCGCCGACGAACAGCGTTTCAAACGCTTTTGCGGACCAGTTCAACGATATCGCGAGCCGCGACATCGAACCGTCGAAGGGCGATCTGAAAGACCATTATTATTATCAGATGGTAAACTTCATACGCCGCTATAAGGGCGTGAACGCTCTGCCCGAGGCTTCGCCCGCGAAGACGATAGATATAAACGGAGGCTTCGGTCAGTGGGCTGACGTTATGCCGGAATATCAGTCTTATTCGGGCAACACGATGGCGAGAGCCGCTCTCGGTTATATCGATCCGAAAACCAATTCCGGTATAAGATATAAGGACAATTCGGGCAGAAACGACCTCTACGACGCAAAGGTCGCGCAGGATTCCGAAAACGTTTACTTTATGGTCCGCTGCGTCGACGACGTAACGCCTTACACCGACGAAAACTGGATGAGGCTTTATATCGACGTTGCCGACACCGGAAAAGAATGGGAAACGTTCGATTTCATCCTGAACAAAAAATCGCCCGATAACGATCATCAGGCGACGCTCGAAGCGTTCACCGGAAACGGCTTTGAAACGACTGAGGCAGGCAAGGTCGAATACGCCGTCAAGGGCAACGTCATGACGGTCAAAATACCGCGCTCCATGCTCGGCATAGGCGAAGGTCAATTCTCTCTTTCGTTCAAATGGGCTGACAATTCGCAGAACGAAGGCGATATCATGGACTTCTACACGACGGGCGACGTCGCTCCCGGCGGAAGATTCAAATATCAGTACGTATCGAAATAAGAAGGAAAAAATATGAATATAGTATGTTTGGACCTCGAGGGCGTTCTCGTTCCCGAGATATGGATAGCCTTTTCGGAGGCGAGCGGCATTCCGGAGCTTCGGCGCACCACGCGCGACGAGCCGGATTACGACAAGCTGATGAAATACAGAATAAAGATACTCGACGAACACGGACTCGGACTTACGGAGATACAGAAAGTTATAGAAACGATAGACCCGATGCCCGGCGCGAAGGAGTTTTTAGACGAGCTGCGCGCTTTGACTCAGGTGATAATCTTATCCGACACTTTCACTCAGTTCGCCTCTCCTTTGATGAAAAAGCTCGGTTATCCGACGATATTCTGCAATTCGCTCGAAATATCCGAAGACGGCAGGGTGACCGGGTATAAGCTCCGCACGGAAAAAACGAAGCTGACGGCGGTAAAGGCGCTGCAGTCGATAGGCTTTGAGACGATCGCCGCAGGCGACAGCTTCAACGACCTCGATATGATAAAGGCAAGCAAGGCCGGCTTTCTGTTCCGCTCCACCGAAAAGATCAAAGCGGATCATCCCGAGCTTCCGGCGTTCGAAGAATACGGCGAATTTCTTGACGCGATCAAAAAAGCTCTCTGATAAATACCCGCGCCCGGCAAAAAAATCTTTGCCGGGCGCGATTTTTTTGCGAAAACCTATTGACAAACGCGTTTCGACTTGCTATAATAGCATCCGCAACTGAATATTGCGGCATCGCCAAGCGGTAAGGC
>CACYEW010000340.1 GCA_902773455.1 uncultured Ruminococcus sp. | reverse complement strand
TATTTCGACGGCAACGCCATAGCCGAGCTGACCGAATCGATCAGAACGCGCGGCGTTATTCAGCCGATACTCGTAAGAGAAGCCGGAGACGGATTTTACATAATAATCGCAGGCGAACGGAGATACAGAGCCGCAAAAGCGGCGGGACTTACCGAAATTCCGGCGATAATAATGGATATAAGCGAAGGCGACGCCGCCGAGATATCTCTGATCGAAAACATTCAGCGCCAGGACCTCAATCCAATGGAGGAAGCCGCCGCTTATAAATCGATAATGGACGATTACGGTCTGACTCAGGACGAACTGGCGGCAAGAATAGGAAAACCGCGTTCTACTATCGCAAATATGTTACGATTTCTTGAACTTCCGCCGAAGCTCGCTTCATACGTTGAAAGCGGAGATCTTACAGCCGGCCACGCGAAGGCTCTTATGGCGCTGAAAGACAAAAGCGCGATAGAAGAAGCCGCCGCGACCGTCGTAAAGCTCAATCTTACTGTCAGAGCGACTGAAACGTACGTAAAGCGGCTGAACGCCGAAGATAAGCCTGTCGAACGGGATAAAGTTAAAGACAGCTATAATTCCGCCCTTTCCGAACGTATGTTCGCCGCTTTGGGCCGCAGAGTGAGGATAAACGCGGGAAAGAAGCGCACGCTTGAAATATCCTATACGGATAACGACGATCTTGAAACTCTTATCAAAAAGCTTTGCGGAGACGACATTTTCGATTTTTGACGCGCTTTTGCCGATAAATTTAATTTCAGGTTCATAATTCGATAAATACAAATATATATATAAAGTTTATAATAGCCTTTACAGATATAGTTTTTTCGTCCGGGACGGTGTGAATTAACTATATGTTGTAAAGGCTTTTTTCAGGGAGGTAATGAAAATGTGGTCATATTTCTTCGACCCGAAGACAGAATCTTATCCGGAATTTTCGCAAAGCGTGCCGATAATCGTTTTTTCGATGTTTTTCGGCGCGGTGCTCGCCGCTCTGATATCGCTTTATTATAAGAAGGTGCTCGGGTCTTTCGTCGCGTTTCTTCTGAAAAGCGGCGCCGATTCCGAAGAGCACGCCGTAAAGCTTTCGGAGACGTCGTTTTCGAAAAATTCTTTCGTCGTTTCGGCGATACGGCGCGGCTCCGTTTACCGCAGCGTCATGCGGTCCGTTCCGCCGGAGGGCGCTCGGCCGGGGAAACGGCTCAAAGAAAAGAACGAATACGTTCTTTCGTCGTCATACTATATTCCGGAAGAGCTTAAATTCAGAGCCGAAAATCTGTTTCTGAAAAAAGGGACCACGGTGCTTTCCGCCGTGCTCGGAGTTCTTCTGTGCCTCATAATAGCGGGTCTTTCGCTTCTCGTGATACCCGATCTTATACAGATGCTTAACAACGTCGTCGCGTCGATGTCATAAAAAACGCGTTTTCCGCGTATAATAGCGGGGAAAGAATAAATTACATACGGAGACAGCTGTGAAAACAAAGGATACACCGAAAAACAAACTCATAAGAGTGATATTCAAAATTCTGATATTCGCGATAATCCTTACGGGAGCCGCATATCTTTTCGTCTTCCTTACCGGATACCGCCTCGTCGTCTATAAATCCGACGCCGGAGACACGCGCTTCATCGGCAAGATAGGGAAGAACAAGGAACCTTCGGTCGGTAACGTCTACTTTCCCGACGGCTCCAAAGCGAAAATAAATCTTGAAGAGAACCGCATAGAGTATTCCGACGGTTCCGTCTACGTCGGCGAAACGGCGGAGCTTCACCCCCACGGCTACGGCAAGCTGACGTTTCTGTCGGGCGAGTATTACGAGGGCGACTTCGTTTACGGTCAGATGACCGGTTACGGCGTTTACGTTTACGCTTCGGTAATAGGAGACAGATACGAGGGGTATATGGAGAACGGGAAGAGAAACGGCACCGGCAAATATACCTGGGCGGACGGCTCGTATTACGAGGGATCGTATAAAAACGACATGAAAAACGGCGAGGGCAGGTATATCTGGGCGGACGGCTCGAGCTACACCGGCGCCTACGTCAACGACGTCAAAAACGGCAAAGGCGTTTACGAATACGTAAACGGCGATAAATACGACGGCGATTTCGTCAACGACGTAAGAGAAGGCGAAGGCACGTACGTCTGGGAAAACGGCGAAAGCTATACCGGCGGCTTCAAAGACGATATGATGGACGGTCACGGAACGTACACCTGGACCACCGGAAGAACGTACGAAGGAACGTTTTCGAAAAACCGTATCGTCTGGGAAAGGGACTGAAGCGCAAGAGAAAAGCCGCTTTCGCGGCTTGAATTCTCAATATCGGCTTTCGATCCTCAATTATACTTCGGAAGATAGTCGCCGTGGGCTTCTATCAGGGCGTCGCAGAGCTTTACGATATCGTCGATCGACAGCTCCGCCGCCGTATGCGGCTCCATCATCGCCGCCTGATATATCAGGTCTCTCTTTTTCGCGACCGCGGCTTCTATCGTAAGCAGCTGTACGTTTATATTCGTCATATTCATCGCGGCGAGAACGGTGGGCAGTCTGCCGACTCTGCACGGCTGTATGCCGGCGCGGTTGACGAGGCAGGGGACCTCGACGCACGCTTCTGCGGGCAGGTTTTCGATCAGACCGTTATTCAGCACGTTGCCGCCGATCTTATACGGTATATCCGTCTCGATCGCTTCCATTATATAAGACGCGTATTCGTGCGTTCTCGTATGGCTCACGTCGCCGGAAACGTACTTTTCACGCGAATTCTTCCAGTCGGCTATCTGATTTATACATCTTCTCGGATATTCGTCGAGCGGTATGTTGTACCTCTTTATCAGCTCCGGATACCTGTCCTTTATGAAAAAGCAGTTGTATTCGGCGTTATGCTCGCTCGATTCGGTGCAGTAATAGCCGAGGCGGCGTATATATTCGAACCTTACGAGGTCATGCTGTGCGTATTTGCCCTCTTCAAGCGCCTCAAGAGCTCTCTTTCTGATCTCGGGATAGAGATCAGCGCCGTCGGCGTCGCGCAGTTCGAGCAGCCACGCCATGTGGTTGATGCCGGCTATGCGCTCGAAAAGCGGTTCTTTCGCTTCTATCTGCAATTCATTTAAGAGCGTATGCGAGCAGACCTGCACGCTGTGGCAGAGACCCACGGTCTTTATGCCGGTAAATCTCTGCATATACCCCGAAAGCATCGCCATGGGGTTCGTGTAATTGAGAAAATACGCGTCGGGGCAGACCTCTTCCATATCGCGGGCGAAATCCTCGAGAACGGGGATCGTACGCAGAGCGCGGAATATGCCGCCGATGCCGAGCGTATCGCCTATCGTCTGGCGCAGACCGAATTTTTTCGGCACCTCGAAATCGATCACCGTGCAGGGATCGTAAAATCCGACCTGTATCGCGTCGACTACGTAATCGGCGCCGCGAAGAGCTTCTTTTCTTTGTTCGACTCCGAGATATTTCTCAACTCTCGCTCTTCCCTCGTTGATGTTTTTGTTGAGCGCGCAGATCATTACGTACGATTCTTCGAGTCTCTGCGGATCGATATCGTACAGAGCTATCGTACATTCTCTCAGCGCGGGGGTGAGCATGGCGTCGCCGAGCACGTTTTTTGCAAAAACCGTGCTTCCCGCGCCCATAAACGTGATTTTTTTCATATACTTGCTCCCTTTTTTGAAAAATGAGTTATCCGGCACATCCGCCGGTAATATTATATATTAAACCGCGGCGAAAGTCAAGGTAAAAAACGCAAAGGAAAGATCATTTTGAAAAAACTTATATCGATCACGACGGTATTTCTGTCGCTGATCATCGCTTTTCCGGTCCTGTTCTCGGTAACGTTGAACGTACCGACGGCCGCTCCCGCGCTTACCGAAGCGGAAACGGAAACGTATGAGCCGGAAGAAGCGATGACCGACGCGGAAACCGAACCGGAAACGGTATCCGAAACGGAGCCGGGACCGGAAGAAACGGTATCCGAAACGGAACCGCGTTACGTAACCGAATACGGGACCGACGCCGGAGAAGACGCAGAAAAGTATTACGACGCCGTAACGGCGGCGCGGACCGAAGAAAAAACGGAACCGCAGACCGAACCGGAAACGGAACCGGAAACCGAGCCTCAGACGCAGGCCGAACCGGCGACCGAGGCGCAGACCGAACCGGAAACGGAAGCAAAGACCGAACCGGAAACGACGGCAAAACCGCCCGTAAACGGAAGTAACGGCTATAAAGGCTGCGACGCCGAATACATACGCGTATACAACTCCCAGGAAAAGAAGTATATGAATATGCTTTTAGGCGACTATATCGTATGCGTTGTCGCCGGAGAGATGCCGTCGAGATTCAGCGTAGAGGCTCTCAAATCCCAGGCCGTCGCCTGCCGGAGCTTCACGCTGTTCCGCAGCGCGAAAGACAGCTGCTATTACGCCTCGGCTCACGGAGAGAAGGGCGCTGACGTCTGCACCAATTCCGGCCACTGTCAGGCGTATCTGACGTACGAAGCGGCGCTCGGGCGCTGGCACAGCAAGTCCTACACCGACGAGAGATTCGACAAGATAAGGCAGGCTGTGATCGAAACGTCCGGCATAGTCGCCGCTTACGACGGCAAGCCGATAGAGGCGCTTTATCACGCCGCCTCTTACGGATATACGGAAAACTACAATAACAACTGGGGCGGCAAACGTCCGTATCTGATCGCCGTCGAGACTCCGGAAACGCTCGAAACGGCGCACGTCGTTTCGACCGATACGTTTTCATCGGCTGAGGTCGCAAAAATACTGAAAAAATACGGCGATCCCGTATTTCCGGAGGATAAGAACGAGTGGTTCAGACTCGTCCCGAACGATTCCGGCAGAGTGGGGAAGAGCGATATATGCGGGATTTATCTCACCGGTCAGCAGATGCGCGGAGCATTCGGGCTCGCTTCTCAGAAATTCACCGTTTCTTACGACGCGGAAAAGGACGAATTCACCTTTGACGTGCGCGGCTGGGGCCACGGCGTCGGGCTGAGCCAGTACGGAGCGGGGATATACGCTGATATGGGATATACCTACGATCAGATAATCAAGCATTATTACACGGGCGTGGAGCTCATTTTGTGGAAATAACGGAGGATATATGATATTCAGGATACTGGCTCTCGGCGACGTCGCCGGTCCCAACGCCGTAAAACGGATCAAAGAGGAGCTTTGCGGCATAAGGGATGAACAAAACGTCGATTTCGTCGTGGCTAACGGCGAAAACAGCGCCGCCTCGAACGGTATTGACATACAGTCGGCGAATACGCTGTTTCAGTACGGAGTCGACGCGATAACGACGGGGAACCATACGTTCAAGCGCCGTGAGATAAGAGAATATCTCGATTATACGAGGGGCATAGTGCGCCCGGGCAACTTTCCGCCCGACACTTCGGGGCGCGGATATACGGTGCTTTACTGCAAAAACCTGCGGATACTCGTGATGAACGTGCTCGGCGTGATATATCTCGAGCCGCTTGCCTGTCCGTTCCACACGGTCGACCGTATGCTGAAGGGCGCGGAAGGAAAGTACGATATCTCGATCCTCGATATCCACGCCGAGGCGACGAGCGAAAAGATCGCCATGTCGCATTATTTCGACGGAAAGATAGATATAATTTTCGGCACGCACACGCACGTGCAGACGGCGGACGAGCGTATAATGCAAAACGGCACGGCGTACATAACCGATCTCGGTATGTGCGGTCCGGACGATTCGGTGCTCGGGATAAAGACGGAGAATATAATCGAAAAGCTGACGACTCATATGCCGGTGAAGTTCGATTTTTCGGAAAATCACGTGACGCTTCACGGCGCCGTGTTCGATTACGATACGGATATGAAGAAAGTCGTCAGAGTCGAAAGGTTTGTAAGATAAAATGTTTGAGATACTTAAAACGGAAGGCAGGGCGAGGCGCGGAGTATTCTCCTCGCCGCACGGCGCCGCGCAGACGCCGGTCTTCATGAACGTAGGCACGTCGGCGGCGATAAAAGGCGGAGTTTCGACCGTGGATCTGAAGGAGCTCGGCTGCCAGATAGAGCTGTCCAACACGTATCATCTGCATATAAGACCGGGCGACCGGCTCATACGCGATCTCGGCGGCATAAGAAAATTTTTCAACTGGGACAGGCCCGTTCTTACCGACAGCGGCGGTTTTCAGGTCTTTTCGCTTGCAAAACTGCGGAAAATAACGGAAGAGGGCGTGCATTTCGCCTCTCATATCGACGGCACGAGGATATTCATGGGTCCGGAGGAGTCGATGCGTATACAGTCGAATCTCGCTTCGACCGTCGCCATGGCTTTCGACGAATGCGTTGAAAATCCGGCGGAATATAACTACGCCAAAGCTTCGGCGGAGAGGACCTACCGCTGGCTCGTAAGATGCAAAGCGGAGCTGGAACGGCTGAATTCTCTGCCTGACACGATAAATCCGGAACAGATGCTTTTCGGCATAAACCAGGGCGCGACGTACAACGATCTGCGTATAGAACACATGAAGCAGATCGCGGAGCTCGATCTTCCCGGCTACGCCGTCGGAGGTCTCGCCGTGGGCGAACCGACCGAGGTGATGTACGACGTGCTCGATCACGTGCTCGATCACGCCCCGCAGGACAAGCCGCGTTATCTGATGGGCGTCGGAACGCCCTGCAATATCATAGAGGGGGTATACCGCGGTATCGACTTTTTCGACTGCGTTATGCCGTCGCGCAACGGCAGACACGGATTTCTGTTCACGTGGGAGGGCACTGTCAATCTGCTCAACCAGAAATACGAGCGCGACGAAGCGCCGATCAGCGAAAGCTGCGGCTGTCCCGTATGCCGGAATTATTCAAAGGCGTACATAAGACATCTGTTCAAATCGAAAGAGATCCTCGCGATGCGCCTCGCCGTTATGCATAATCTGTACTTTTATAACGAGCTTATGCAGAAGATACGCGACGCGATCGACGGCGGAAGGTACGAAGAGTTTTATCAAAGATACAGGACCGCGCTCGGGCAAAGAGCGGAATAAGATCATCGCGGCGGGCTGGTGCGAAGTAAGAGGTAAAAGTGAATAGTGAATAAGGTTACCGGCTTCCGCACAAACATAATCGCGTCATTCAAACGACACCTCAAGCCGCTTTCTTCCGGTGATCCCGCGCGCGGCGCCCCCCTTTACCGCGCGCGATCATTCGGCACAGCCGAATGATCCGACCCTTATATTTCGTACGTATCCCTAAACGGATCGCCGCCCAGCAGGCGACGTGTCGCGGTGATATACGGCGTTGCAATTCTTGGGGGTCTCCCACCCCTACAACCCCCAAACCCCCTTAACCCCTCCCGGATCCGCTTCGCACTATCCGGGGCGCGGCGGGCTGACGCGAAGTAAGAGGTAAGAGTGAATAGTGAATA
>CACYEW010000339.1 GCA_902773455.1 uncultured Ruminococcus sp. | reverse complement strand
TCGGACATGAATTGACCTTCGGTCATGAATTGCCCTGCGGGGCATGAAGGCGCAATTCAATTCACGGAGCGCAGCGAGAAATCATGAAGCCGCAGGCTTCAAATCATGACGGCAAAGCCGTCAAATCATAGAGAAGGTTCATAGAATGGGTGACAATAAATTAGTAACACTTTCAAAAAGTATTGAAATGTTTATTAAATAGTGATAAAGGTACAGTCTGAATTAACGGAGGCATACGTTTGAGCGAACCCTTACCGACTAAAGAAAAAAAGACAAAGATCGGACTTCTGATCACCGTTATAATAAACGTGATCATAGTCGCGGTAATTATAATAAAAGAGGCCGGGTCGTGGTCGCAGACGAGCGAAAAGATCTCGCTTTACGGCATACGGCCGTTCTATATAGTGTGCGGAGCGCTTTGCTTCTGCGCTTCGCTTTTCTCGGAATTCGGCAAATACAATATGCTGATCAGATTCTGTTCCGGCAAAGAAAACAAAACCGTTGCGTACAGAACGGCGGTCATCGGCAGATATACCGACAACGTGACTCCGTTTTCAGCCGGCGGTCAGCCGTTTCAGATCCATTATCTTTATAAATGCGGTTATCCCTCCGGAGTGAGCGCGGCGGTGCCGGTCATCGGTTTTATGTCGCTTCAGCTTTCGTTTCTTCTGATCGCGATCGCAGTGTTTGCGCTGAGCTTCACGGTTCGGGTCACGACCTTTTTCCGCGTCAGCGCGGTGATCGGACTTTTGTTTTATCTGTTCGTGCCGCTCATGATAGTGTTCTTCGTATTCTGGCCGGCGCCCTGCCGCGCCGCGGTCGGCGGAGTCCTGAAGCTGCTTGAAAAAATACGTCTCGTAAAAGATTCCGAAAAAAAGACGGAATCCTTCTGCGCGTCGCTCGACGAATACGTAGTGAGTTTCAAAACGGTAAACAAAAAACCGTCGGTCGTGGTCAGACTCGCGCTGTATTCGCTTGTCTACCAGATCTCGACGATGTCGATACCGTTTTTCATGCTCAAAGCCTTCGGCAGTACGGAGAGCTTCTTAAACGTGTTTTTTCTGACCGTGTTCATTTACGCGTCGATAACCGTGATACCGACTCCCGGCAACGCCGGAGCCGCCGAGGGCGCGTTTTACGCCGTGTTCTCGTCGCTTGAGGGCGGTCCGCTTGTGACCGCAATGATACTGTGGCGCGCTCTCGTCTACTATACCTGGATAATACTCGGTATAATAACGTATACGAGAAAAGCGGTCAGACCGAAAAACAAAGAGCCGTAAAAAAAGCGCAGGGAGCCGTTTAAGGCTCCCTTTTAAGTTTATTGAACTTACGCCATTTTGTTCAGTTTGAGAGTGAACTGGCTCTTTTTTCTCGCTGCGGCATTCTTGCTGATAATGCCTTTGGCAGCTGCCTGGTCGATCTTCTTGACCGCGGCTTTGTATTCGGCGCTTGCAGCTTCTTTATCACCCGAGTTGAGAGCTGCTGTATACTTCTTTATCATCGTTTTGAGAGATGATCTGAACATTTTATTCTGAAGTGTTTTGGTCTCGGTCACCTTAACGCGCTTTTTGGCTGATTTGATATTCGGCAAAGTTTTTTCCTCCTGTAAGATTTGACGATATACAGTCCCGACGTCTGAGAGGTACCGCCGGTTTATATACTATTTCAATTAGATATAATATCATACATTTTGTAAACAGTCAAGGGGTTTTTATAAAAAAATATATTTTTTTTGCAAAAAATATTATTTACCGGCGTTTATCAGGGCATTTTTGACGCCGTTACGATAAAACCGCCGCAGTTATCGCCGGAAACGGTGAAATCGTCGGCCAGCGGAACGTCGATATAGCCGTCCTCGGCGCTGCAGTACCAGACGAGATAGACGATACCGTTATACTCATATTCAAACGGATCGTCCTTACCGTGCCGCCTGATCATATTCTCGTATTCTTCAAGGCACAGCAGATTTTCGGTGATGTATGCGGAATGAGGCAGACCGACGTAACGGAAATGGTTGCCCTCTCCGTCTATGCCGGTGACGGCGGCTTTGTTTGCCGGATAACGGATTATGAAGCCGTAGTCCATATAATGCTCGGTTATCCACTCGGCTTTTATCATCCCGTAACGCACATAGCTGTAAGAGTCGCCTTTTTCGTCGTATATCTTTACGTCGAAGCTGTAGCCGGTATGATGGTCCGAATATCCCGGCTTTTCGTAGTATTTCTCGTTTTGCTCCGACGTCGCGTTATTCTTGTAATACTGCTCCTGACTTTCGTAATCGCGGTAAGACGACGTTACCATGATCGGGCAGAAGCCGTACATATCGGCGTATTTCCCGGTCATTCTGTACAGCGCCGAATAAGCTTCCGGCAGAAGCGATTCCGATACGGAGGCGAGAGAAAAGCCGCGGTGATCGGAAGTGTAGAGATCGGTCAGAAGCTCTTTATCCCCGTCTTTGAAAACGTAAGCGTTTTGTGCGTTGACGATTATCAGAGGACCGCGTGACGAGTCGTAATCCGACGCGCTTATCCGCGTCAGCTTGATCTTTTGTTCTTCTTCCGTGCCGTCGGGAACGCTCTCCGCGGTTTTTTTCGTATCGGCTTGTCCGGTGACCGACGTGTCGGGATAAGTCACGTCCGGCTCGAACCATTTTGATATCCTGTCTTTGAAAAGAAGCGCGGCGAGCGTGATCACGAGAACGATGAGTAAAACGATTATGATCTTTACGGGCAGGCTCGTCTTATTGTGCCAGCCGCGGTATACCGATCTGTTTTTGCCCTGCATACCGTCGCTCCTTTCGTTTTTTGATGATAAAGGACCGGGCAGATCACCGGTCCCGAATTTGTTCTTAAGTTTGTTTATTGTCCGCCACGCTTACCTCGCGAATATCGGCGCCGACGGATCTCAACTTACCTACTATATCGTAATAACCGCGTTTGATATGATGTATGTCTTCGATCGTTGTCTTGCCGGACGCGCACAGACCGGCGATTATCATTGCGGCGCCCGCGCGAAGGTCGACCGCTCTTACGGGCGCGGCGGTGAAGCATGAGCCGCCCTCGATGACGGCGGTCTTTCCCACGACCTTTATGGAAGCGCCCATTTTAGTCAATTCGTCAACGTAGCGGAATCTGTTGTCCCACACGTTTTCGGTCATGTTTGAAACGCCTTCCGCAAGGCAGAGAAGCGTACACATCTGAGGGTTCATATCGGTCGGAAAACCGGGATAAGGCTGAGTAAGTATATTCGCCTTTTTCAGCTTGCCCTTGCGCGATACGACGACGAAATCGTCGTGCTCCTCTATCTCTACGCCCATTTCCTCGAGCTTGGCGGAGATCGATTCAAGGTGCTTCGGTATGACGTTCGTTATTTTGAGTCTGCTTTCGGTAGCGGCGGCGGCTATCATATAAGTACCCGCCTCGATCATATCCGGGATCAGCGCGTAAGTACAGCCGTGCAGACTGCTGACGCCCTTGATCTTTATGACGTCGGTGCCCGCGCCGGTGATCTTGGCGCCGCAGGTGTTCAAGAAGTTCGCCAGATCGACTATATGCGGTTCACGCGCGGCGTTCTCTATCACGGTATTGCCTTCCGCAAGGACCGAAGCGATGATTATGTTCATCGTTGCGCCGACCGATACGCGGTCAAAATAGATATTCGCGCCCTTTAATCTGCCGCTTTCCGCTTTGCCTTCGATATAACCGCCTTCGGACGTTACCTCGGCTCCGAGAGCTTCAAAGCCCTTTATATGCTGGTCGATCGGTCTTATGCCGAAATCACAGCCGCCGGGGCATCCGGTCTTCGCTTTGCCGAATCTGCCCAGCTCCGCGCCGACAAGATAATACGAGGCGCGCATATTGCGCACAAGCTCGAAAGGCGAACAGCTGCCCTCGGCGTGCGTACAGTCGATCTCGACGGTCGTTTCGGTAAGATATCTCACCGTCGCTCCCATCGCTTTGAGTATTGCAAACGACGTGCGAACGTCGCTTATGTCGGGTATGTTTTCGAGAACGCATTTGTCCTCTATGAGAAAGCAGGCGAAAATGACCGCGACCGCGGCGTTTTTCATTCCGCTGACTTCTATCTGACCGGAAAGTTCGTTTCCGCCTTTAATAACAAAGTAATCCATATATCATCCTTAATAGGTAATAAAGCCGAAAAAAAGAGTATTTTATCCGACTCCCGAATCATTATATCATACTTTTTTCAAAATGCAAATGTTTTTTGCAAAAATTCTCGTTTTTCTTGAAAAAAATTAATGTTTTCCGGACTTAACGTAAGCCACCGCGAGATCGACTACGAGATTATACGAACGCGACCCCTCTTTGACGCCCTGAGAATGCAGATAACCGTTGTTTATTTTGCCCGATACCTCGGCGACTTTGTTTTCTTTGTACTTTTCGAAAAACTCGTTGTATGCTCTCATCTCGTTTTTGAGATTTTCCGGTACCGATGAATGATAAAGGGACGAGTACATTTTCGGATCGGCTTTGTTGAGCGCGCTCGCAACGTATTCGAAAACGCTGACATAGCCGGAATATCTTATATACGGATCGTCGCTTTCGGCGCATACGAGAAACGCGACGAAATTCGCCTCGTCTTCACGCGCGATGCCGCGCTGATGCGCCATTTCGTGGGCGGCGGTGAAGGGCAGAGTGTAATCGGGAAAGTTCATATTTATATTCGCCTCGCCGGTAAAGAACGTATATACTCCGGCGATGTGCGTATAAGTCCACGGCTCGGAAAGAGCGACCTGCTTCACGTTCGTTATGAAATCGGATATGAAGCCGTGCTTTGCGCAGACCTTTTTATAAGACTCGTTCAGTTTTGCGTTCAGATCCGAGATACCGTAAGGCATCACCGAAAAACCGCCGTAAATGAAATCGATCTTTTCCGCGTCGCTTCTTATCTGCAAAAGAAGCGTATCGGCTGTATCGTACAGTTCTTCTGCCGAGACCTTGTCTCGCTTGAGTCCCAGACGTTTGTCAAGCGTGGACGTGTTGTAGCCTGCCGAAAAATTGAAAAACAGCAAACCGAATATCAGTAAGCAGACCGACGCGGCGTTTATGATGAAACGGATCAGCGATCTTCTCGTACCGGCGATCTTATCCGAATTATACATCACGACGGCGAATATCAGCGGTATCGAGAGAATGAGAGTTTCGGCAAGCGAGAAAGGAAAGAAATCGGTCAGAAGCGCGAGCGCCGCGCGCGGAACGGAAGCGATATGCGCCTGCCAGAAATCGGCGAAAGAAGCGCTTTTTCTCGAAATCAGCGTCGCCGCCAGACCGAGAAGAAAGAATACCGTAAAAGCCGCCGCGAAAGGCGACACATATTTGCGGAGACTAAATTTCTTTTTTTCAGTCATTTTCTTTCAGTATCCTTTCAAAGTTTTCCGGCAGACCGGCGACCAGCGTTATATTATTGCCCGAAAACGGATCGTTAAACGATAATTCGGCGGCGTGAAGGCAGAGAAAGCCGGTAACGTCCGAGCCGGTACCGTACAGACCGTCGCCGCAGATCGGAGCGCGCATGAACGCCGTATGCACGCGGAGCTGATGAGTTCTGCCGGTCT
>CACYEW010000338.1 GCA_902773455.1 uncultured Ruminococcus sp. | reverse complement strand
CGTTGATCCTTCCGGAATAACGGCCGACTCTTCCGTTTTTTCCGGTTCTTCTTCGGGCTGTTGTAAGACGGGGGGCGCGTTTTCCTCTTCGGCTTCGTCGGCAATATCTTCCGCGTCGGATACGGAGATCGCGGAGGGCTCTTCTTCGGGAAGCTCTTCTTTTGCGGTCTCCGCTTCCGGTTCGTACGCTTTTTCTTCTTCAGGCGCGGGCGCCGTCGCCTCCGTTTCCGGAGAAAGACCGTCCGTTCTTTCTCCGTCTTCGGAAAACAGTCCCGTCAGAGCGTCTGCGATCCATCCGTCCGTTTCGCCGTTTTCCGTTTCTTCCGGCTTTTCGTCTTTTTCTTCCGGTTCAGGTTCCGACATAGTTACGGGCGGCTCTTCTTCGGTTTTTTCGGGTTCCGGCTCCGTATCCGTTTCGATCTGCTCTTCTTTTTCTTTTTTGGCTTTGCCGAACAGGCGTTTTTTCTTCTTTTTCTTTTTCGATTCTTCCTCTTCGAAAAGCTTTTCAAGCTCTTCTCCTATATCTGTACCGCTGCTTTCTCCGACGCTTTTGGGAGCCGCCGTCTCCTCTTCGGCATCGGTATCCGCCGTCTTTACGGGCGGCTTAACGTCATCCTCGGCTTCGTCTATATCGAGCACGAGCTTGAGCTGCTTCACCAGCTCGTCGACCGACATATCTTTTTTATTTCTGCCTTCCATAAAATGACCTTCCTTTCGTTTCAGACCGATCTGTGTCTCGAATTCGCCGCGTATGAAAGAACGACCGACGCGGCGCATGATACGTTGAGTGAATTGATGACTCCGAACATCGGGATGCTCACGATACCGTCGCATTTTTCTTTTACGAGTCTCGAAACGCCCCGGCCTTCGCTTCCGAATACGAACGCCGCGGCGCGGTCGAGATCGGTCTCGTAAACGCTCCGCCCTCCGGCCTCGGCGGCGTAGCACCAGACGCCGAGCTTCTTGAGCTCGTCGATACAAGCGGCGACGTTAGGCACCTTTGCAACGGGTACGTGCGAGACGGCGCCCGCGGACGCTTTTTCGACCGTGGAATTCACCGTTACGCTGTGACGCTTCGGGATTATCAGTCCGTGAACGCCCGCGCATTCGCAGCACCTCAGAAGCGCGCCGAGATTGTGCGGATCTTCTACGCCGTCGGCGATGCAGATGAAGGGTTTCTCGTTCTTCTCCTCCGCGATCCGCAGTATCCGCTCAACGGTCGAATATTCCACCGCGGCGGCAAAGGCGCATACGCCCTGATGATTGCCGCCGCACATACGGTCGAGCTTTTGCTTTTCGACCTCGGTCACGGGGATTTTCCGTCTGATCGCTTCGGCGACTATCACCGATATCGAACCCTCGCGCTCGCCTTTATGCACGAATATCTTATCGACGTCCCTGCCGCTTTTCAAAAGCTCGCTTACGGCGTTTCTGCCGTAAACCACGCTTTCTTCGCCCGGCTTTTTCGTTTTGTCTTCGTATGCCATTTCAACCTCTATTTGAGAAGATTTCTGATTATTTTGCCGCTTATCGTCTTAGGAAGCGCGTCGCGGAATTCGACCACTCTCGGATATTTATACGGCGCGGTATGCTCTTTGACGTATTTCTGGATCTCTTTTTTAAGCTCTTCCGTATGCTCCACGCCCTTGACCGTTACGACGACGGCTTTGATTATCTGCCCCCTTATGGGATCGGGGACGGCGGTAACGCCGCATTCGAGCACGTACGGCAGCTCCATTATAACGCTCTCTATCTCGAACGGACCTATGCGGTAGCCGGACGATTTGATCACGTCGTCGGTCCTGCCGACGTAGTTATAATAACCGTCTTCGTCGCGCCACGCCGTGTCGCCCGTGTGATAAATGCCGCCGTGGAACGCGTAATCGGTCTTTTCTTTGTCTTTGTAATATTCTTTGAACAGTCCGCAGGGTTTGCCGTGATCGTAACGGATGATTATCTCGCCGGTTTCGCCGGCGGGCAGACTGCGGCCTTCATCGTCGACGATATCGACGTCGTACAACGGACTCGGGCGTCCCATGGCGCCGACCTTAGGCGACGTTCCGACGAGATTGCCTACGGAAAGCGTAGTTTCGGTCTGACCGAAGCCTTCCATTATGGACAAGCCGGTCGCTTTCTTCCATTGTTCGAAGACCTCGGGGTTGAGAGCCTCGCCCGCGGTCGTCGTATATTCGAGCGACGACAGATCGTATTTCGACAGATCTTCTTTTATGAAGAACCTGAACATCGTCGGCGGCGCGCAGAACGTGGTTATATGATATTTCGCAAACAGGGGAAGGATGTCTTCCGCTTTGAAGCGGTCGAAATCGTACGTGAATATCGGAGCGCGGCAGAGCCACTGACCGTAGTATTTGCCCCAGAGCGCCTTGCCCCAGCCGGTGTCGGATATCGTGAAATGCAGTCCGTCCGGGTTGACGTTATGCCAGTATTTCGCGGTTATGTAGTGACCGAGCGCGTATTTGTAATCGTGTACGGCGATCTTCGGGTAACCCGTGGTGCCGGACGTGAAGAACATCAGCATCGGATCGGTGCCGCAGGGCGTGTCTTCTCTTCTTTCATAGACGTCGGGATACCCGGGATATTCTTCGTCAAAAGAACGCCAGCCGTCTTTTCTGCCGTGGGATATCATTTTGATAAGCGTCGGGAAACCGGCGGCGGCTTTTTCCGCTTCGTCGGAAACGGTACCGTCGGCGGTGCAGACTATCGCCTTGACGTCTCCGGCTTTGAATCTGTACGTGAAGTCGTGCTCCATAAGCTGATTCGTCGCCGGTATGACGACCGCGCCCATTTTATGCAGAGCCGTGATCGTGAACCAGAATTCGGCGTGGCGCTTGAGCACGAGCATCACGCGGTCGCCTTTTTTGATGCCGAGCGACTCGAAATAATTCGCGATCTGCGCCGAACGCTTTTTGATATCGGAAAACGTGTATCTCGTCTCAACTTTATCGTTTGAGAGGTGGAGCATGGCGAGCTTGTCCGGCGCGGAATCCGCTGCGGCGTCGACGACGTCGAAGCCGAAATTGAATTTATCTTCGTTTTTGAACGATATCGCCTGTAAAACTCCGTTTTCGTCGAGTTTCGTATCGATGAATCTCGCCGCCTCGGGCGATTCGAAGCTTCTCGATTTTCTGCCCGAAACGATCTTTTCGAATTTGTCGGGTTCCAATCCCGCGGGTTTGCGAAGAACTATCGCGTAGAACGTCGCGCCCTCTTCCGACAGCGCGACCATGCCGTGAGGATTGGCGGAATTATAGTAAATACTGTCGCCCGGATACAGTATCTCGATATGGTCGCCTATGCGGAATTTCATCACGCCCGTGAGCATCACGTCGAATTCCTGCCCTTCGTGGGTGGATGTCTTTATCTCGCCCTCCGCCGCTTCTTTGGAATACGGCATTTCGACGTAAAAAGGCTCGGCGGTCTTGTTTTTGAAAAGCGGCGCTTTGTTCAAGTATTTGAAACCCGCGCGGCGGGTGATCGGCAGACCGTCGCCGGATCTGGTCAGCTCGTAATTCGACAGCGTCGGGCTTTCGCCTTTGATCAGATCGGTCGGGTCGACGTGCAGTATCTTTGCGCTTTTATAAATGAACGTGAAGCTGAAATCCGCTTCGCCCGATTCGTACCGTTTGTAATCCTGCACGCTCACGTCGGTGCGCGCCGCCATATCCTCTTCGGAAATGCCCATTATCTCGCGCAGAGTCCTTATTCTCAGCGCGACTTCCTTTAATTGTGTTTTCAGATCTGTGTTCCCCATTTTAAACCTCGTTTCCATGTCAGAGCGGGAAATAATACCATACTTATTTTATAATATCATAAAAAACAGCAGTTGCCAACAATAAAAACGCGAAAAATGATTTTTACGCGATTATCGAGGCTAAAAACAATAAAAAAAAGCCCTCTTGTTAAAATTAACAAAAAATTAACAATAAAAAGTGTAACTTTTCCGGGATTTTTTCGTCTAATATATATGAAGGGACAAGTTCCCGAAAAAACAACGAAAGGACGTAATCATATGAAAAAAAGAAGTCTCAAAGCGCTGACTCTGTTTCTTG
>CACYEW010000337.1 GCA_902773455.1 uncultured Ruminococcus sp. | reverse complement strand
CCCCGATCTTTCCGACGCCGTCGTTTTCGCCGTTGAATATCTGCCCGGTCAGTTCGATCAGAGAGCAGATTCGGCTTCTCAGTGCATACAGATAATATCCTGCGGCGAAAGGCCGACGGTCCGCGCCGCGAAGGTATACGCGCTTTACGGAAACGTAACGGAAGAAGAACTTGAAAAAATAAAAAAATACGTCATTAACCCGGTCGATTCAAGAGAAGCTTCGCTCGAAATGCCGGAGTCGCTTCAAACGAAGACAGAAATACCCGAAGACGTAAAAACACTTACGGGCTTTACGAAGCTCGATAAAAAAGGCTTGTACGGCTTTGTCTCAGAATACGGTCTTGCGATGGATGAAAGCGACGCGGAATTCTGCCGTGATTATTTCATTAAAGAAAACCGCGACCCTACACTCACGGAGATCAGGATGATTGATACGTACTGGTCGGACCATTGCCGCCATACGACGTTTCTGACGATCATCGACGACGTCAGATTTGAAGACGAAGAGATCGAAGAAACGTATAAAGAGTATCTTGAAACGAGAAAAAGACTCGGAGTCAAAAAACCGATCTGTCTTATGGATCTTGCAACGGTCGCAGCAAAATCGCTCAAAGCTGACGGGAAACTTAAAAATCTCGATGAATCCGACGAAATAAACGCATGCACCGTAAAAATAAACGTTAAAGTCGACGGTAAAGAAGAACCGTGGCTTTTGCTGTTCAAAAACGAAACTCACAATCATCCGACGGAAATCGAACCGTTCGGCGGAGCCGCCACCTGTATCGGCGGAGCGATACGCGATCCGCTTTCGGGCAGATCGTACGTTTACGGCGCGATGAGAGTCACCGGCGCGGCGGAACCGCTGAGACCTGTGGAAGAAACGATCAAAGGCAAACTGCCGCAGAGAAAGATCGTCACGGGAGCGGCGGCGGGCTACTCATCTTACGGCAACCAGATAGGACTTGCGACGGGCATAGTCGACGAAATATATCACGACGGTTACGCCGCAAAACGTATGGAGATCGGAGCCGTAATAGCGGCGGCGCCGCGGAAAAACGTAAGACGTGAAAAACCGGTGCCGGGCGACGTTATAATCCTGCTGGGCGGCGCGACCGGAAGAGACGGTATCGGAGGAGCCACGGGTTCTTCAAAAGCCCATACGGTCGCATCGGTCGAAAAATGCGGCGCGGAGGTACAGAAGGGCAACGCTCCGGAGGAACGTAAGCTTCAAAGACTGTTCCGCCGTTACGACGCTTGCAGACTCATCAAAAAATGCAACGACTTCGGCGCGGGCGGCGTATCAGTCGCCATCGGAGAGCTTGCCGACGGACTTCTGATCGATCTCGACAAAGTACCGAAAAAGTATGAAGGTCTTGACGGTACAGAGCTTGCGATAAGCGAATCTCAGGAGAGAATGGCCGTCGTGGTCGGCAAAGAAGACGTCCGTAGATTCATTGAGATATCCGGCGAAGAAAACCTCAATGCGACTCCCGTTGCCGTCGTTACGGAATCTCCGCGCCTCGTTATGACGTGGAGAGGAAAAAAGATCGTCGATATAAGCCGTGAATTTCTTGATTCCAACGGCGCGGAAAAGCATATCGGCGTTGTTTCCGGCAAACCGGAGAATTTTGATAAAGAATTGCCGGACGGCTTTTCGGCCGGTATGCGCGATCTGTTGTCGGATCTTAACGTTTGCTCAAAGAGAGGACTTTCCGAAAGATTCGACTCGACCATAGGAGCGGGCACGGTCATAATGCCGTTCGGCGGCAAATATCAGCTCTCGCCCTCTCAGGCTATGGTACAGAAAATATCGGTTGAAAAAGGGCATACCGAAGACTGCTCGCTCATGTCGTGGGGATATAACCCGTTCATAACCGAAAAAAGTCCGTATCACGGCGCTTATCTTGCGGTAGTCGAGAGCATTTCTAAACTGATAGCTTCCGGTTCGTCTTTCGATAATATCTATCTCACGTTTCAGGAGTATTTCGAACGTCCCGGGACTGACGGCAGACGCTGGGGCAAGCCTCTTTCGGCTCTGCTCGGAGCTTATAAAGCGCAGCTCGATCTCGGTATCGGTTCGATAGGCGGAAAAGACTCGATGAGCGGAAGCTTTGAGAAGATCGACGTTCCGCCCACGCTCGTTTCATTTGCCGTCACCACGGCCGAAACGTCCGATATTATAACGAACGACTTCAAAACGCCCGGCTCTTATGCGGCGCTTATCGAGCCTGAATACGGTGAAAACGGTCTGCCGGAAATCGAATCTCTGGTATCGACGTTCAACGCCGTGAATAAACTTGCAAAGCAGGGAAAAGTCAAAGCCTGCAGAACGCTGACGTACGGCGGATGTGCGGAAGCCGTTTATAAAATGTGTATCGGCAACGGTTACGGATTCGAATTCGATCCTTCGGTTGATATATCCGATCTGTTCGGTTACAAATACGGAGCTTTCGTGATCGAAACGGATGATCCGACAGTCGGAAAAGTCATAGGCAAAGTTACAAACAAAGGCGTTATATCGTATAGAAACGAAAAGCTTGATATGAAAGAGCTTTCAAATATATACGAAAACATACTCGAACCGGTCTATCCGACGAAAGTAAAAGCAACAAAAACAAAGGTCCCGGTAATTTCGTACAGAACCGGAAAACGCGTATCAGCCGCCGTAAAGACGGCAAAACCGCATATTCTGATACCGGCGTTCCCGGGTACAAACTGCGAGTATGACACCGCTAAAGCGGCGTACGACGCGGGCGCGGAACCGGAGATATTCGTAATAAACAATATGTCTAGCGCAGGTATACAGAGAAGCGTTGAAGCGTTTGCCGAAAAGGTCAGGTCGTCTCAGGTCATATTCATACCCGGCGGATTTTCCGGCGGCGACGAACCGGACGGAAGCGGTAAATTCATAACTGCGTTTTTCAGAGGAGCCGCGATAAAAGATGCGGTAACGGAGCTTCTTGAGCGCCGTGACGGACTTATGTGCGGTATATGCAACGGCTTCCAGGCGTTGATAAAACTCGGCCTCGTACCGTTCGGAAAGATCACCGATATGGACGAAAACTGCCCGACTCTTACTTTCAACACGATAGGCAGACACCAGTCGCGTATCGTCAGAACGAGAGTTTCATCAAATAAATCTCCGTGGCTTGCGTTTACCGAGGTCGGCGAGATATACAACGTTCCCGTATCGCACGGCGAAGGCAGATTCATTGCAAGCGACGAACTGATAAAGAAGCTGATCGAAAACGGACAGGTGGCAACGCAGTACGCCGATACCGAAGGCATACCCACTCTCGATATCTCGTGCAATATCAACGGATCGTATTACGCAATAGAAGGTATTACGTCTCCCGACGGCAGAGTTCTCGGCAAGATGGGACATTCCGAACGTATCGGAAGCAATCTGTATAAAAACGTACCCGGCGAATACGATATGAAGATATTCAAAGCGGCGGTAAAATACTTCAGCTGATCCGTATTATACGAAAGCAGATCGAAAGGTCTGCTTTTTTTATTCGGAAAAAATAAAATATTTGATTAAAATCACTTGACAAACCTGTTTTTTTGTGATAGAATAGCAACCGTCAAACGAAAATGAATACGGGCTTGTAGCTCAGTTGGGAGAGCGCCGCGTTCGCAACGCGGAGGTCAAGGGTTCGAATCCCTCCAGGTCCACCAGAATAGGATTGCTGTTTTAACAAAAATGGTAATCCTATTTTATAACTAAAATATCTGTAAAGAAGAGGTGAATTGTATGAAAAGCAAACTGGATGATTTTATTCTTGATATCAAAAACAGTCTCCCTTTCAACGGTATTGAACCCGAATCTGTCTCAAATGGCAAAAGATTTTATTTCGGTAATAAAGAATATGGGATTCCGCTGAAAAAATGCTTTGACCTCTTAAAAATCGAATCGAAAGAGTTCACGCCGGTAAAAGGACACGAAAATCTGAAAATATGTTCTGTATCTTCAAGCGCAAGATTATGCTTTTTGTATTTTTGTGATGAAGAAGATGCAGAGTTTGAAACTCATTTGAACAATCCGACAGGTGGAGGAAATGCAGCCCAACCGGATGCGAAAATCGGCAATACTTATTATGAATGCAAGTGTCAGGAAATAGTGAATGGAGAAAGAGAAACATTAAAGGATAGTTATGAGACGCTTTTGAAAGAGTTTTTCGGCTTTGATAAAATCAATATTAACATGTATGAAAAAAGCAATTCGGGGCATCTGACAGATTTTGGTATAGACTATAATGAAGATTATGAAAAAACACATTTT
>CACYEW010000336.1 GCA_902773455.1 uncultured Ruminococcus sp. | reverse complement strand
TAAGCTCGGCGAAGCCGAATTTAGCTTGCGAAGCAAATTTAGCCGGGCAGCGCCCGATTTAGCTCGCCGAATACGGCGAATTCAGCTGCGGTGTACTTCTTTACGAAGTACACCGCTACGGCGCCGTTTTGACGTCAATAACCTATTACTATTCCGAGAATAATAAATCCTATTACTAACGCGAGGTTGCACAGAAACAACGGCCAGCTCTTTTTTACCCATTTGAAATAGTCGAGCTCGATCATCGAAAGCGAGATGAGGAGCACCGGCGACGTGGGGAAGAGAACGTTCGTATAACCGTCGGCGAACGTGTAAAGCAAAACCGACGTCTGTTTCGTAAGACCTACGTTCACGACCGAAAGTATGCCCATCACGAGCACGGCTTTTGCTGTCGACGACGATATGAAGAATTCAAGCACGAGCACTATCGCGTATATAACGAGCGCCACGACGAAAACGTTTTTGCCCTCGGCGAACGTGTTTATGCCGTGTATGATCGTCGGCATTATCGAGCCCTCGTCGAATATGTACTTTATCGAGGAGGCGAGAGCTATGAAAACGAGCGTCGGAAGAGCTCCGAGCAAACCTTTGAGAAAGCTTTTGAATACGTCCCCGGGTTTTGACGTGCAAACGATACCGGCAAGCGGACCGAATATCAAAAAATACGCAAGCAGTATCACGACCGTGTAGCTTCGGAGAGCCGGAAGAGAAGAGGCGGCGATTATCAAAACGAGGCTTACAAGCAGAAATACCGTGTAAACGGTCTTCGTTTTCTTTACGTTTGCCGCGCTTCCGGTCGTGCTCGCCGCTGCGTTATGCCGCAGTTTTTCGTCGTGTTCGAACGTAAAGCTTTTCGACGGGTCTTTTTTGATCCTGCGGATATATAAAAAGATGAATCCGAGCAGTAAGAGAAACATCACTGCGAAAATGACGAGCCTGTACCAGATATGCTCCATCGGGTTGGTCCTGATTATTTCCGACGCGAGTATCACGGTAAAAGGGTTCGTTATCGCGCTCGCAAAACCGAAGCCGCAGGCGATAATGCTGATAAGAAACCCGGTAAACGAGTCGAGACCGATCAGCACGCATAACGCCGCGACTATCGGCAGCATCGTGAGCATCTCTTCAAAAAGTCCGAGAAACGCGCCGAAACACATGAATACGAGCGTGATGACGACGATCAGCAGATTTTTCCTGTTTCTGAACCTCTCCGATACGGCGCCGATCAGAGCGCTGATCCCGCCCGCGTCGTTCATCACCTGAAACGCCGCCGATATGACGAGCAGAAACAGAGAAAGCATTATCAGCGTTATCCCGTCGTCCGACGCGAACACAAGCACCGGCGCGAGCAGACCTTTCCATACGGCGATGCCGGATCCGCCCTCCGTCGCTTTGTAGTCGAGATAATTTACGGTCCCGTCTTCAAACGCGCCGAACTGCCCCTTCGGTATAACGTACGTCAGCACGATCGCCGCGATCATGAGCGCAAAAAGCAGCGCGACGACCTGAATGAACGTCTTTTTCGATACGTTTATCAACGCTTTTTCACTTTTTTTCATTGTTTTCCTCATATATGAGATCGGCGATCAGAGCCCAACGCGCGACCTGGTCGCGGTTTTCCTCCGGGTAGAAATAATACTGTTCGTCGTTATGATACAGCTCGAATTCCTCGCCGCACGAAAACGGCAGAGCGTGGAGCCTGTTCATGCTTATCTTGAATTCCGTACCGTCCGACTTGTAGGTGAATTCGTTTTTGTCGAGCGTACAGCGACCCTTTTCACGCTTGCGGAGAGATCCGTTTATATCGAATATCTTTGTCTTCACGTCGCACTCAAGCTTTACCGTACCGAGCGTTTCGCGCTCGAGCTCTTTTATTTTTTCATAATATTCGTGGATCGATCTTATATTGCCCGATTCAAACAGATAATGCTCGTTTAATTTATGTTCCGCGCCGCACGCCGTGCAGGACAGTGTGTTTCCGAAGCCGCGCGTCGTGTAAAGCTCTCCGCAGTCGGCGCAGCGGTAGAGCACCTTTTCAAGCCCTTTCGCCTTATTCGGCTGATGGTATACGTTGCAGGTATCCTCCGACTCGTCGCGGTAAAGCGTGTCACTTATGATCCTGTCGAGTTCCTCCGGAGTATATCTTTTCGCCTCTTCCTTGCTGATGAACCGCTCGCACGAGACGTATATATCCGACGGATAGAACGCTTTACGCCATTTTGGCTTTGCAAAATACGCGCCTCTTATCTTGACGAGCACGAGATCGACGTTCAGCTTTTTGTAAAGACCGCCGCCCTGTTCCGTTATCGGATACGACGCTCCGTCGACGGAAAGCCTGCCCTCCGGAAAGATCATGACCGAATAACCGGCTCTCGTGGTTTTGAGCAGTCCTCCTATGGTCGTCATATCGGTAGTGAAGAGCTTTTTCGTTATAAGCCCCGATTTCTTTGCAAGCTTTTTCAAAAAAGGTCTCGTCGCGTAATATTTGTTCACGACGATCGAAACGTTCTTTTCGCCGATGAATCTCTTGACGTAATAGAAATCGAAAAACGACTGGTGATTGCACAGCATTATATACGGACCGTCCGTATTGACGAATTTCTCGTCGTCAAAATGAAGGTCCTGCTTGTTTTTGCGTAAAAAATGCGCGAATTTGAAAAGCGCCGTATAAATGACCGAATCGGGCGTTTTGTCGTTTTCCTTGAAATACACCCTGTCAAGAAACGTGAATATCGTTATGAAAAGCAGTACCGCGAGAACGGCGATTATGAGAAGCAGCACCGGCAGGGGCAGAGAATTCATAATGAAAGCCTTCGCCGCCGCGCCCATAAGGTTTGACGTAAGTATAGACGGGATGACGCCGGTAGCGACCGTGAGGATGTATTTTTTATATCCGAGATCGGTGGAGCTTCCGTAATAGCATATCGCGCCGAACGGAATAAGCGGCATAAAGAAAAGAAAATAGAGCAAAAGCATCGTATTTCTCGCTTTTTTGCGCTTTTTGTCGTTTGACAGCGCGTCTATTTTCTTTTTCGTTTTGTTATAGGTCTCGTTATTGAATTTGAACGTGCGTACGAGAACGTAGATTATGCTCGCGCCGAGACATACGCCGAGATCGCATAACAGCACGGCGATATAGAACGGGTAGCTCAGACCGCTCGATATCTGTATGAATTCGGCGGGGATGAAGATGACGACCATCTGTAAAGCTTCTATCAGCGTAACGGCAAAAAAGCCCAGAATACCTTTTGATCTCAAAAGTGCCTGAGCGCCTTCCATATCGTGAGCCATTTCCATTTTTATGAAAGGGACGAGAATGTCCTTGAGAAAAAATGCGAAAAGAAAAACGATCAGAAGGACCGATATCAAAGTAACCGCTTTTTCCGCTTTTATTTTCATATTCGCACCGGTCTGTCGTGTTTTTAACGATTATAATATATAAACGCCGAATTGTCAAGATGAAATTTCAAAATAAACCGAAGCGGCGGTTCCGGTTTTCATAAACGCTCAGATTTTATATTATATAAACCTATTGACAAAATATTTAATTTATGATAAGATGATATTCGTTAAATTTTGACCGTAAATATTATTCTGTATTTTTATCCGTCAAGACCGAAAGGAGATATAAACCGAATGAATGAAAATATGAAAGAGAAGCTTC
>CACYEW010000335.1 GCA_902773455.1 uncultured Ruminococcus sp. | reverse complement strand
GTAAGACCGTAAAACGCGGCAAGCCGTCTTTGAACCACGTTTACGAATACGAAAAAGAACTCGAAAAAGCCGGGATCGACACGGGCGCGTTATCGCCTTTGTTCTTACCCGATTACAGAAGAAAATGAGGTGAATAAAATGGACGTATCAGCCGTAACGGATCTGCTCGAAGCGTTTACGATATTCTGCTTCGGTCTATCCTGGCCCATTTCAATAAGAAAATCGATAATTTCAAGAACGGCGAAAGGCAAAAGCCTGTTTTTCGAGGTGTTTTTGCTGATCGGCTACGCCTGCGGCATAACGAGAAAGATAATACAGCTCACGGTACAGAACGCAAGCGGATTCATATTCTTTCTGAGCTTTCTTTTCTACGTGATCAACTTTATCGCGATCAGCATAGATATCGCGCTGTATTTCAGAAATTCTAAGCTTGACAGGCTTCGCGAGAGCGGAGAGAAAGTTTGAGGAGATAAATTGCGTAAATACAAAGTTACGGGTATGAGCTGCGCCGCTTGCAGCGCGCGCGTACAGAAAGCCGTATCGGAGCTTGACGGCGTTACGAAATGCGAGGTCAATCTGCTCACCGCCGATATGACGGTGGAGGGCGACGTTACTGACGGCGCGGTCGCCGCCGCCGTGAAAAAAGCCGGTTACGGCGCGTACCCGGCTGATAAAGACTCAGCGCCTCCCGGAAAGCAAGCCGAAGACGAAGCGAAAAAACTGCTTGTCCGTTTTATCGTCTCGCTTGTCATACTGATCCCGCTGATGTACGTTTCGATGGGGGCGATGATCGGTCTGCCGACTCCGCCGTTTTTTGCCGATCACCGGGTATCGGGCGTAATACAGCTCGTTTTGTCCCTTTCGGTGATGGTGATAAACCGCAAGTTTTTCATAAACGGCGCAAAAGGGCTGATACGCCTTGCGCCGAATATGGATACGCTCGTGATGCTCGGCTCGTTTGCGTCGTTTGCATACAGCGTATGGACGCTCGTGAATATTTTTTCGGGCGATCACGGCGAACATGGCTTCTATTTTGAAGGCGCGGCGATGATACTGACGCTCATCACGCTCGGCAAAATGCTCGAAGCGTATTCAAAAGGCAAAACGACGAACGCTCTGAAGGCGCTGACTGAACTCGCGCCCGATACGGCGAACGTCATAAGAGACGGGACTGAGACCGTCATAGCCGCGAAGGATCTGACCGTCGGCGATATATTCGCCGTTTATCCGGGCGAACGCTTCGCGTCGGACGGGGTCGTGATCGAGGGCGCCTGCACGGTCGACGAATCGTCGCTTACGGGCGAGAGCGTACCCGTCGACAAAAAAGAGGGCGACGGCGTTTCCGCCGCGACGGTAAACAAAAGCGGCTACGTGAAATGCCGCGCGACCGCGGTCGGAGAAGATACGGCGTTATCGAAGATCATACGCGCGGTAAGCGACGCCGCCTCGTCGAAAGCGCCCGTCGCAAAAGCCGCCGACAAAGTCGCCGCCGTGTTCGTGCCGTGCGTAATGGCTATCGCCCTGATAACTTTCGTAATATGGATGCTCACGGGGCAGACGGTCGGTTACGCCCTGTCGCGCGCCGTGTCGGTGCTCGTGATAAGCTGTCCGTGCGCGCTCGGTCTCGCCACGCCGGTCGCAGTAATGGTCGGCAGCGGAGTCGGCGCAAAGCACAATATACTTTTCAAAACAGCCGCCTCGCTTGAAGAAACGGGCAAGGTAAAGACGGTAGTGTTCGATAAGACCGGCACGCTTACCGAAGGCAGGCCGAAGGTCACCGACGTTATTCCGGTAAACGCGAGAAGAGAAGAGCTTCTGCTTCTCGCCGCTTCGGTCGAATCAAAAAGCGAGCATCCCTTCGCTTCGGCGATAATCGAGTATTCGAAGGGCGTAAATATTATAATAAAAGAAAGCGAAAATTTCGTTAACGTTCCGGGCAAAGGTCTGCGCGCCGATATCGGCGGAGAGGAGATTTACGGCGGAAACGCGGGATATATAAAGACCGTATGCGATGTCTCTATTGTATCCGATACTGCAAAAAAGCTTTCGGACGAAGGCAAAACTCCGCTTTACTTTGCAAAAAACGGGACGCTTCTCGGAGTGATCGCCGTATCCGACGTGCCGAGGGAAGACGCGAAAAAAGCCGTTTCCGAACTCAGAAAGCTCGGAGTCGACGTGGTGATGCTTACCGGAGACAATGAAAGGACTGCCGCCGCGATAGGAGCAATGCTCGGTATCGGCAAGATAACGGCGGGCGTTTTACCCGATCAGAAAGAAGAAAAAGTTAAAGAACTTTGTAAAGAAAACAAGACCGCCATGGTCGGCGACGGGATAAACGACGCTCCGGCGCTCACCTCAGCCGACGTCGGCATAGCGATAGGCGCCGGCACCGATATAGCCATGGATTCGGCTGACGTGGTGCTGATGAAAAGCTCGCCGGAAGACGTCGCAACGGCGATCAGACTCAGCAAAAAGACGCTGAAGACGATATACGAAAATCTGATGTGGGCGTTTTTGTATAACGTTATATGCATACCGATAGCGGCGGGGGCGTTCGCTTTCGCGGGTATAACGCTCAATCCGATGATCGCTTCCGCGGCGATGAGCATATCGAGCTTCTGCGTGGTGATGAACGCTCTGCGGCTGAATCTTTTCAAAGCGGATAACAATAAAAAGGAGATAAACGAAATGAAAAAAGTATTGAAGATAAAGGGCATGATGTGTCCGCACTGCGAGGCGAGAGTCAGATCGGCGCTCGAAGCGGTCGAAGGCGTAAAGACGGTCGCGGTCAGCCATAAAAAAGGTATCGCCGAGGTAACTTCCGATACGGATATCGCCGACGAAAAACTCGTCTCCGCGGTCACCGGAGCCGGATATACCGTGCTCGGTATAAAATAATACGCTTTTCGGGAGACTTTTGATGAAAAAACTCGAAGTTCTGGTTATAGGCTGCGGCGACAGATCCACCGTTTACGCAAACGAGGGCTGTTACGGGCTCGGCGCGATGACCGTAAAGGCGTGCGTCGATCCCGACGTAAAAAAGCTCGAGCTGATGAGACGGCAGTTCGGCGTACCGGCGGAAAACTGCTTCACCTCGATAGATCAGGCGCTTGCAAAGGGCAAATTCTGCGACTGCATAATAAACGGTACGATGGACAGTCTTCACGTTCCGACGACTCTGCCGTTTTTATCGCAGGGTTACGACGTACTGCTCGAAAAACCCGTCTGTAATAACGAAAAAGAGCTTTTGATGCTGAGAGACGAGGCGGAAAAATACAACTGCCGCATATTCGTTTGCCACGTGCTCCGCTATTCGCCGTTTTACAGAAAGATCAAAGAGCTGATACTTTCGGGCGAGATAGGCGAGGTGAGAAATATCGCGACGTACGAGCACGTCGGAGTGTTTCTCTCGTCGGTTTCTTTCATACGCGGCAAGTGGAGCCGCGAACGCGAATGCGGCTCGTCGCTTCTGCTCGCAAAGTGCTCGCACGATACGGATATGCTCTGCTGGCTCAATAACACAACGACGCCGGATACGGTAGTAAGCGTCGGCGGCAGAGATTTCATAACGGAAGAAAACGCGCCCGAAGGCGCGGGAACGAGATGCCTCGTCGACTGCCCGCCCGAAGTGCGCGAAAAGTGCATTTACGACGCGCAGACGATGTATCTCGACAACTGCCTTCTGCCGTGGTACCCGTGGCAGTGTACGGGCAAGGATTACCGCGAGATAACGGAAGAAGAGAAGATCGAGTCGCTTAAAACGTACAATCCGCACGGTGTGTGCGCCTATAAAGCAGGAGGAGATCTCGTCGACCATCAAACCGTCAACGTGAGATTCAAAAACGGATCGTTCGGTTCTCACACCGTAACGCTCGGCTCTTTCCGCGACGGCAGAGATATCTTCGTCGCCGGTACTCTCGGCGAGATCGACGGCAGAGCGGACGAAGGCAGACTCACGGTCCGCCATTACGACAGAAAAACGTCGTGGTACAACAGCCGCGTAATAGATATCAGCGAGGACGCAGAGAGCGCCGGTTCGCACTACGGCGGCGACAGAGGCCTCGTCCGCGATTTTATAAATACCGTCTCCGGAGGCGAGCTTTCGATATCCGCGACGACGATCGACGATTCGGTAAACGGTCAGCTTCTCGTCTTCCGCGCCGACGAATCGCTTCGCACCGGCAAAGCGGTGAAATTTTCAAAATAAAAACCGGAGTGTATAACGCAAAAAAGGCTGCAGGGTATTCGGCGCGGCGTGATAAGGAAGTATTATGTATAAACTTTGCCGCGCCGAAAATGAAGACGCCCGCAAGCGGGCTAATGAAGAAAT
>CACYEW010000334.1 GCA_902773455.1 uncultured Ruminococcus sp. | reverse complement strand
TTTATCGCGTTTTCGGTATTGTGAAATACCGGGTATCCGGCGGAAGCGAACGCCCCGTCAAGTATATACAGACCGTCGAAGCCGTTTTCTTCAAGATACCCGTTGAGCTTCAGAAGGCGCGAGCTTGCCGAAGGGTCGCCGAAGGGCAGTTCGTTTTTCAGCACGCTCTGACTGTTCGGTATGACGAAAACGAAATATTCCGCGCCGTCTTCTTCGTGAGCCTGCTTTCTTTTGCGCAGCTGATCGAGTATCGTCTCTCTTTCGGCTTCGGAAAAATCGAGTTTGCCTTCCGCGTCGGCTTTGTAATCGAAATATCCGTCCCCGGTCGGAAACAGGAGATCGCCGTTGTTTTCAACGCCGTTATACGATATTTTTCCCGTGAATCTGTACTTTATCTTCGTGAATATCTCCGGAAGCTTTAGTCCCGTCAGCTCCGTTTCGGCGCGTAAAAACGACTGAAAACCGTTCGTTTCTTCTTCGTATTCGGACATAAGTACGGCGACGGCGGTAATATGGAACGCCAAAAGCGCCGCGGCGATCGCCGCGAGGATTATAACGGTTATTTTTACCGCCGGTTTTTTCATATTATCTGAGTCCTCCGAGATTTCTCTCGACAAATTCGTAAATGATATAGTCGGGTTTTATTTCTTCGTAAAGATCAAGCTCCTCGGGATATTCCCACATCGGCGCAAAGCGGCTGTAAGAAAACTTTTCGGCAAGAAACGACATGAGGTTCGTCGAAAAGCTGTCCCGGTACATTATCATCGAAGGCAGACCTTCTTTCCCGATCCGGAACTCGTGCATATCGGAAAACCAGGCGTTTGCGAAGTTCATCGAGTGGTCTTTGACTATACCGCTCTGCAAGCCGTTTTTCGCTCTTACGTATACGCCGTGCTCCTTTACCGCGGAAAGATCGACGCCGAGGAAATTGGCGAGGTCTCCGCCGTCCGCGTCAGCCGTATAGACGTTAAACGCGCCGAGCGGATCGGGAGCGGCGGCGGGGAATTTTTCCGAAACGTATTTCATTATCTCCGAATACGCGTAATACGCTCCGAGCTCGTTCCAGTGCGTGTCGGTCTTGTTGTATAAACGGAACGGAGCTGTTTTTTTTGCTTCAAGGAGCGGAGTTTTCAGATCGATGAATTTGACGTAATCAATATTTTCAAACGCGGCAAGCAGCTGATCGAGCTTCGATTCGCCGCCGGCTCTTTCTTTTGCAAGCCGTTCCGGCGCCGTTTCCGGGTATACCGTCAGATGGTTCGGCGCTATCACGTATATTATCTCCGTATCCGGAGAAACGGCGTGTATGCGTTCCGCTTTGGCTTTCATATAGCCGACGTAGCCGTCGATTTCGCTTTGCGAAAGTCTGTTCGTGCCGAGGTAATCGGGCAGAGTCTCTTCGTAATGAAGATGGCCGTCAAGTCCGACGACTACGTTTTTATAGCCTTCGCCCGAATAGCGCGCCGTGACTTCCGCTTTATCGCTTTCGGCTTTGCCGTCGGCTTTCGCGCATACGGTCAGTCCGGTGACGATATCCGATACCGGCACTTCAATGCAGAAATCGCCGTCGTACGAATAAGCCGAGCGGATCTCAGCGCCGCCGTATACGGTGACCGTGCAGTTTTTTTCGCACGATCCGAATATCACGAATTCGTCAAAATCCGAAAACGCAGAGGCTTTTATTGACGGAACCGACGTTTTTTCTTTATCGACATCCGCCGGAGATTCTTTTGCGGGGAGCCTGTAAAGCTCGCTTTCGTATATCAAAAACACGGCGATATCGGGCTTTGCGGCGCTTATTACCGCGCCGTCAGGCGTGATCTTCGGGCTGTAAACGCAAAGCGAAGCGGAAGACGAAAAGAATTTGCCGCACGATCCCGCCGCGCCGGTATCGAAAAGGCAGATATTCGGGTAATCGCAGCCGTCCGTCTTGTTTTCTTCCGGCACGCGTGTGCTCGTCGCCGAGCCGGATACGGTCTGCGACACGACGTATGCGGCTTTCTTTTCTTCAAACGTATAGGTCTTGTTGCTCACCGTAACGCCGGTCTCGTTGCGGTATTCTCTCGTGAGCGGATGGTTATTTTCGAGCGAATATTTTACGTTGTATTCCCCGATCTTTGCTTTTTTCATATTGAGCCCGAATGATCCGTTCAGCTTTTCGCATACGGCGTTATACAGATAAAAGCCGCCGACGTCGTTAAGCGAGTCGGAGCAGGTGTGAAAGAGCAGGTTTTCGTTTTTGATACGGGAGAACTCGCCGGTCAGATCGAGAACGTCAAGTCCCTCTCCACGCGCCGCTTCCGTGATCTGCGTAAACTTGTTTGACGCGGCTTTTTTGCTTCTTACGTTTTCGGGAAGCTTGTCGGCGTAGACGGACATCTTCGACGGAATGAAGACGAAAAGGGAACGGCAGTTTGCCGAGCCGAGCATATTCTCCGTATCTCTGAGAGCGCTTACCGTGTTCTCAAGCTCTTCCGACGTATAGAAGTTCCTGCCGGTAAAATCGCCGTATTCGTCGGAATCTTCACCGTAAGCGCGGAACAAAAAGCCGTCGGAGCCGACTATCACCTCTGAATTGCCGTCATAGTCCGACGCTTTCGTTTCTTCTTTTTTTACAGTATGCCGGTAAACCGGCGCCGCCGCCGCAAGCACGGCGAAGACGAACGCCGAAAACACGCATACCGACGCGATGATCCTGCTCTTTAAGTCCATATCAAACTCCGGATTTTGATATTATAATTATATCATATTTTTTGTAAAATTCAATAGCGTAAAGTTAAATCATTCCGCATTTAAGTGCAATTTTTATAAATCCGGTTTCGCTCCCGTTTGTTTTTTATAAAAACTTTACAAAGGTTATTGAAAATTTCATAAATATATGTTAGAATACCATCAGGATCAAAATTATCTTCATAAAAGGAGAATGCAAATGAACGAAAGATACGAATCCGCAAAACAGATCTACGCAAAACTCGGCATCGATACCG
>CACYEW010000333.1 GCA_902773455.1 uncultured Ruminococcus sp. | reverse complement strand
GTCATATCTTCAAAATAGATAAGCGTCAGAACGGCCTTGTACTTGTAGGGCAGGGAATTGACGGCGATATAAAGGTCTTCGTACGTCTGATCGTCCGCAGTCTTATCCGGCAGATTCTCAATGTATTCTTTGGAAAGCCCCGTTATCTCCGCTTCGGTTTTTCGTTTCATCGCCTTGTAAGTATTGCGAAAAGCGTTCAAGCACGTTTTATAAATAAACGAGAGCGTTTCATTTTGGCTGTGACTTGCAAAATCGCTTTTTAAAAGTTTTATGCACGTATCCTGAAACAGATCGTCGGCGTCCGCTTCATTTTTGCATAAGCTGTAGCAAAACTTTGACAGCGTGCCGCCGTGTTCATAAAGTATCGTTTCCAACCCGGTTTTTGTCATGACCTTCTCCTTGCTTTATTTCGGATCCGCAAGTAAAACAACTTTTTTGGGCAAAAGGTTCATTTTTTTCAGAATTTTTTTGCTATACGGCGATATATTTTGCATAAATGCAAAATGCGATATAACGGCTTTGCTGCCGCGATATATCTCGCGTTGCTCGATGCGATATGATATTTGCCCGCGTTCGCGAAAGCGAACATATCGCATGACAAAGGCATATATCGCGCGCCGAAGGCGTATATCGCTTGCCCGCAGGGCAAATATCGCTGCCGGGTGTTTTGTAAAACACCCGGCGTCTTTATTTCTTATCAAACCACGATCTGCGTTCGGTCGAGGTGCGCATCATCTCTTTCAGGCCTTCAGCGTCGCCGCGCTCGATATATCCGCGCATACGCATAAGCTGATCGGCAAAACAGTCAAGCTCTTTTATAAGAGCTTTTTTGTTTAACAGAAACAGCTCGGTCCACATATCTTCGTTTATTCTCGCTATACGGGTGAGATCGCGGAAAGAGTCGCCCGTATATTCGCAGAGCTTTTCATTGTCGTTCGCGTTCATCAGCGAAACGGCGATACAATGCGTCAGCTGAGATACGAACGCGATCATCTCGTCGTGCTCTTCGGGTGAAAGCTCGCTTATCCTTGCAAAGCCGAGCGTTTCGCCGAGGCTTTTACAGAGCTCGATCCCGTCTTCGGTATTTTTCCCGGTCGGCGTTACGATGTAGTTCGCGCCTTTGAAAATGGAGTCGTCGCTGTTTTGCGCGCCGCTCACCTCGCGCCCCGCCATCGGGTGCGACGCTATGAATTCGACCCCGTCGGGCAAAAGCGACTGCACCTCGTAAACGATACAGCTTTTCACGCCCGTCACGTCGGTCACGAAAGCGCCTTTTTTTATGTATTTACCGTATTCGCCTATCCATTTCAAAAACACGTTCGGATAAAGCGCGATAACGATAAGATCGGCTTCGCCTATGAGCTCCGGATCCGGTACGGTCGCGGCGTACGCGACCATTTTTTCGCCGAGCGCGTAATCGACCGTGCTCTGCGAACGCGTAATGCATTTGACCGTGTATCCCTTTTTCGTAAGCGCTCTCGCGTAACTGCCGCCGAGAAGTCCGAGCCCGACTATCAGTATTTTTTTATCGGGAGTCAGCTTCATATTTCACCTCCGCCCCGAGTTTTTCGATATCGGTAAAAAATCCGGGGTAGCTCTTTCTTACCGCTTCCGCGCCTTCGATCTTTCCGCCGGTAAGCGATAAAAGCACGGCGCACGCCATGACTATTCTGTGATCGTTATGCCCGTAAAGCGTAACGCCGGGCTTTTTTATACCGGTCTTATAAACCGTCAGTTCGTTTTGCAAAAGCTCCGTTTTTACGCCGAATTTCGATAATTCTTCCGCCATTGCGGCGCCTCTGTCGCTTTCTTTTATTCTGAGCCTTTCCGTATTTATCAGCTTTACGCCGTTAAAAGCCGCGCCGAGCGCCATAAGGACCGGCGCGAGATCGGGGCAGTCTGCGATATCGAGTTCGGCAAAGCCTTCCTTTATCAACTGAAAATACGTCTTATAAACAGCGTCGCCCTGCACGGTGCCGGTATTCAGACCCGTGACCTCGACCTCGCCGAGCATACCGAGCGCGTCGAGAAACGCGGCGTTTGAACAGTCGCCTTCGACCTTGCAGTCGCGATTTTTATATCCGTTTTCCGCGGATATCGCGACGGTCAAAGGATCCGGACGGCTGACGTTTACGCCGAAACCGTTCATCACCGACGACGTGATATCCACGTAAGGTCTTGAATAAAACGGCGGAATTATATTTATGACGGCGGTATCCGACCGGATCGGGGAAGCGAGCATAAGTCCCGTTATGAACTGGCTCGATACGGAACCGTCGACCGTCACGGCGCGAAGATCGAGCCGGCCTTTTACGTAAAGACCGCCTTTGATTTTTCTGTATTCGACGTTTTGCTCCCGGCAGAGCTTTTCGTATACGCCGAGAGGGCGGCTCAAAAGCGTTTCGAAACCGTGAAAAACGAACTCGCCGCCGTATGCAAGGCAGACGGGTATCATGAATCTGAGCGTGCTTCCGCTCTCGCGGCAGAAAAGCTCGCAGCTTTTCGCTTCTTTTATGCCGGTTATATGCGCCGTATCGCCGTCGGTAAAGACCTCCGCTCCGAGTGCTTTTACGCAGTCGAGCGTTGCCGAAACGTCTTCGCTTTGCAAGATACCGCGTATCGTGCTTTCGCCTTTTGCGAGCGCGGCGCATATTATCTGCCTGTGAGCAAAGCTCTTCGCAGGCGGCGCGGCGACGGTTCCTTTTGGTGTGAATTCCGATATCTTTACCGTCATTTATCTTCTCCGATGAGGTGATCTATCGCTTTTATATATCCGTCGAAGCCGAGTCCGGCTACCGTTTT
>CACYEW010000332.1 GCA_902773455.1 uncultured Ruminococcus sp. | reverse complement strand
TTTCCGAGCAGAAATATTTCGGATCGTCGACAACCTCGTGGCTCGAAGCCTGCCATTCGGAAGCCAAAGCGAACATCTCGCAGATACTCAATCTCTGCGAAGCCGCGCGTGCCGAAGGTATGACTCTGACCGACGAGAACAAAAAGACGGTCGAAGATAACGTTCAGGCTCTCGCCTCCTTCGCAAAAGAGTATAACTATTCGTTCTCGACCTACGTCGGCAATCTGTACGGCAGCAAGGGTATCACCAAAAAGGATATCAGAGGCGTTATAGAGCTTCAGACTCTCGCGGCTCAGTATACCGAAAAAGTATACGACGGCTTTACCTACACGGACGAGCAGTACGACACTTACTACGGCGAACATAAAAAAGACTATCTGAAAGCCGATTATTATACCTATCAGATCAAGGCTGAATACGAAAAAGACGCCGATGAGGCCGCAAAGAACGCCGCGATAGACGCAGCGAAGGCTAAAGCGGAAGAGCTGATGGAAAAAATCGAAAACGGCGAAGATTTCGTTCAGGTCATAGTCAACTATCAGCTGGAGGTCGCGAAAGCCGAGGAGGAAGCTCTTGCCGATTCCGACGATGAAAAAGCAAAACAGGATCTCAAAGAGAAGATAGAAGCGATCACGCCCGAAAAAGTCGAAAAGGATATCACCGTAAAAGCTCACACGAGCGGCGATAGCGAAAGCGAGCTTGATAAATGGCTGTTTGCGGACACTCCCGCCGCCGACGGCGCTTCCAAGAAGATCGACGGTGAAGAAGCCTTCGACCTTTACAAAGTCATAAAGAGCGCTTACAGAGACGAATATAAGACCGTCACTATGGCTCAGCTCTACCTGAAGCTTGACCAGTTCGACACAGCCGACGAGATAAAGGCCGAGGCTCAGAAGATAATCGACGATTTCAACGCCGGCTCCGATAAATCGGCCGAAGCGTTCGCGAAGCTCGCCGAAAAATACACGACCGACGACGTGACCGTATCCACGAGCGGCGTATCGAAAGAGGTCTCCAAATCAAGCGCGGATTCCTACGCCGAGATCAACGAATGGCTCTTCTCCGAAGAACGTAAGAAAGGCGACGCGAAGTATTTCGTACTCGAAAACAAAGACGTGGCTCTCTACGCTTTCGAAGAATTCGGCAAGCCCGCATGGAAAGCCGCCGTCGAATCGTCCATGAAGTCCGACGACTATACGAAGCTTTGCGATGAACTTGCGGAAAAATACCCCGTTACGGTCAACGAAAAAGCGATATCAAAAATAAGCTGACGAATTAATTTCCGGGGAAGCTCGACTTCCCCGGTTTTTTTATGATTTTTTCAAATTCCTTCTTGCGTTTTTCAGTTTTTTACGACTTTATGTGTGAAAGGGGGTAAACGTAATGACCGATACTAAGATAATCGAGTTGTTTTTCGCCCGCGACGAAAAAGCCATAGACGAATCGAATATCAAATACGGCGGCTACTGCAAGGCGGCCGCGATGCGCGTACTTAACGACGGTCTTGACGCCGAAGAGGTCTGCAACGACGTATTGCTTGCGGCGTGGAACAGGATACCGCCGGAAAAACCGAAAGATCTGCGCGCTTTTCTTTCACGCATAGCGAGAAACATAGCCGTTGACAGGCTTAGACGGCGTACCGCCGAAAAGCGAGGCGGAGACGGCTCCGATCTTATACTCGAGGAGCTTGACGAATGCGTCGAGGGCAGCCCGGGCGCCGACGCGCCTCTTATCTGCAAAGAGCTTTCGGAGGCGGTCAACGGCTTTGTGAAAAGTCTGCCGAAGCGCGAGCGCGAGATGTTCGTATCGCGCTATTCTCTGTCGTATCCGATATCGGATATCGCCGAAGCGTTTTCGTGCGGTGAAAATTCCGTTCGCGCAACGCTTTCTCAAACGCGTAAAAAGCTCAGAAAACATCTTCAGAAGGAGGGATTGCTGTGAAAAATACGGATATTTACAGAGCTGTCGGCGATATCGACGAAGAATTCATATCCGGCGCCGAAAAAAGATTTGATAAACAAAACAGACGCGGATATTTGTATAAAGCGCTGAAGATCGTCGGTTACGCCGCCTCGTTTGCGTTCATCATCGGCTTTGCGCTGTTTATGTGGTTCACGGCGCAGACTCACAAAGATCCTCCCGCATCGTCCGATACGGCCGCCGTTACCGCCGCCGTGACCGGTAAAGAAACCGACGCGCCGCGCACGGAAGACGCTTCGCAAACGACCGGAACGGAAACGGAAACGGAAACGGAAGCTCCGGCAGAAATAAAGCCTTACGCTGAATATAAGGACGGTAAGTTCACCCTTACCTCCGACGAAACGCTTAACGGTATACTCTCTTCGGCGGTTCTGCCGGATTTTGAAAACATAATCGAGGCGAAAGCTTTTATCGTACGTAAAACGAGCGGTATGCCTTACGTTGTTTTCAGGGTAGCGTTTATCGAAGATACGGCGGGAACTTTCGCACGCTGTATCTATATGGACGCTCTCGATGAAGGCGGTACTGTTCTTGACAGTATTATTCTCGGAGGTCACGCCGCCGTGTTTATGGATCGCGGTACAGGCGCGGACGGACGGTCGGAAGATCCGTGTTTCAACGTCGTATATATTTCTCAGCTGTATAACGATCACGGCGAAACGGTCTCCGCTTTGAACGCGAAGTGTTATTCTTTGGCGCATCATTATTATTTCGGGATTGAAGAAGGCGCGGAAAGCGAAGCGTTCGTACGCTTCCGCGGAAGCGATCCCGATACGGATTGGAGCTACAACGGCGATATTACGCTCGGCAAAGCGTCCGCCGCATTTTTCCCCGGTTTTGTCAAAAAACTCGCGAATTTCATCAAATCTTACGGAAGCGCCGTGACAGCCGGCTCGACGATGCCCGAAAAAAGGTATATGCTTGCCGAAACGTTTTCCGGGCGCGGCGGAGTTTACGCGCCGGATGAAAGGCAGAACGCTTACGAAGCGTATAAAGCCGCGTCCGAAATAACGCAGG
>CACYEW010000331.1 GCA_902773455.1 uncultured Ruminococcus sp. | reverse complement strand
TTCACGCCCGAGGGCGAGCATTCGTTCCGCTTCGGTCCCGCTTTCATCGACGAGATCAGAGGCTTCGTCGACGCGTCCGAGGGACTCGTACCCTGCAAGGCTCCGGCCGAGGACGGCGTATGGCTTATGAAGATTATCGACGCGATATACGAATCCGCTAAGACGGGCAAGAGCGTTTCGATAAAATGAGAATAGTTATAAAAGTCGGCACCTCGACTCTCGCGCACTCGACGGGCAAGCTGAACATCAGAGCGTTTGAAGAGCTGACGAAGGTGATCTCCGACCTGAAAAATTACGGCCACGAGATAATACTCGTATCGTCAGGCGCGATCGGCATGGGCACGGGCAAGCTCGGACTTTCCGCGCGCCCGAAAGACACGCCGACAAAACAGGCGGCGGCAGCCGTCGGTCAGTGCGAGCTGATGTATATGTACGACAAATATTTCGGCGAGTATCATCACACGGTCGCGCAGATGCTTCTGACCGCCGACGACTTTGAAGATAAAGAAAAATACGCCAATCTGAGCAACACCCTCGGCAGACTTTTAGAGCTTCAGGCTCTTCCGGTCATAAACGAAAACGACACCGTTTCCACCGCGGAGCTCGGCATAGGAGACAACGATACGCTCTCGGCTCTCGTCGCGATAGGAGCGAAGGCGGATCTGCTCGTTCTGCTTTCCGACATAGACGGGCTTTACACGTCCGATCCGCATAAGGACGAGAACGCAAAGCTCATATCCGAGGCCGATATGAGCGACGGCAGCGTATTCTCTCTCGGCGGCGACAGCTCGTCAAATCTCGGCACCGGCGGTATGAGAACGAAGCTGAACGCCGCAAAGCTCGTGACGGAAGCCGGAATAGATATGATCATAACGAACGGCTCGAAGCCCCGTCTGCTCTACGATATAGCTGACGGCAGATCGGCGGGGACGAGATTCAAGGGCAAGAAAAAATAAAATGACAACTAAGGAAATGCTTGTAAAAGCAAAAAACGCGGCGAAATTCGCCGCAAGACTCGATACGAAAACAAAAAACGACGCGATACGCGTGATGGCGAAAAGGCTTGTCTGTGACTTTGAAGAGATACTTTCGGCAAACGCGCTCGATATGCGGGAAGCCGAAGGACGTCTTTCTCCCGTTATGCTCGACCGGCTCATGCTGAACGAAAAACGTATCAAGGATATGGCAGACGGGATGATGAGCGTTGCGGATCTGCCCGATCCGGTAAACGCGGTTTTATCGGACACGATGCGCCCGAACGGACTTATAATCCAAAAAAGGACCTGCCCCATCGGCGTGATCGCGATAATTTACGAGAGCAGACCGAACGTCACCTCCGACGCCGCCGTGCTTTGCTTCAAGTCTTCCAACGTCTGCGTATTGAAACCCGGCCGCGACAGTTACCGCACGGCGAAGGCGATAACCGATTCTCTCTGCCGCGGTCTTGAAGAGGCGGGTCTGCCTTCCGAGCTGATAAATCTCGTGCCGACGCCCGAACGCGAGGCGGCGGCGGAGATCATGAAAGCGAACGGTCTGGTCGATCTGCTGATACCGCGCGGAGGCGCGGGACTTATACGCGCATGCGTTGAGAACGCGTCCGTTCCCTGCATCGAAACGGGAACGGGGATATGCCATATCTACGTGGAAAAAAGCGCGGATCAGGATACGGCGCTCGATATAATCGACAACGCGAAAACCTCGCGCCCGTCTGTATGTAACGCCGCCGAGGTGCTTCTCGTCGACAGGCAGATCGCACATGAATTTCTGCCGAAGCTGAAAAAGCGGCTCGTTGACGACCGTGCCGAAGCCGGGCTCGTTCCGGTGCAGCTGCGGCTCGACGGATACGCGTCCGGTATAATCGACGGCATACCCGCTTCGGATAACGATTTCGATACGGAATTTCTCGACTATATACTCGCGGTAAAGACCGTTTCGGGTATTGACGAGGCGATAGAGCATATAGCTCTTCATTCGACTCATCACAGTGAGGCGATAATCACAAACGACAGCGCCGCCGCCGGAAAATTCACGCTTCAAACAGACAGCGCGGCGGTATACGTCAACGCGTCCACCCGCTTCACCGACGGAGGTCAGTTCGGACTCGGATGCGAAATGGGCATATCGACGCAAAAGCTTCACGCGAGAGGACCGATGGGACTGGCGGAGCTGACGAGCTATAAATATATCATAACCGGAAACGGGCAGGTGAGAAAATGAAATACAGGATCGGATTCATAGGTACGGGAGTTATGGGCGGCGCGCTCGCCTGCGCCGTACGGCAAAAATGCGAAAGCATACTGCTTTCGAACCGGCGCAAAGAAAAAGCCGAAGCCCTTGCAAAAGAACTCGGCTGTGATTTCGGAACAAACGAAGAGGTCGCCGCAAACTGCGGATATATCGTGCTTGCGGTCAAGCCGCAGGTCATTTTCTCCGTACTCGAACAGATACGCCCGGCACTCGAAGCCCGTAAAGACAGGTTCGTTATAATATCGATCGCCGCCGGCGTTACGGTCAGATCGGTAAAAGAGGCTCTCGGGCTTGACGTGCCGGTCGTAAGGCTTATGCCGAACACGCCGGTCGCGGTCGGATGCGGCGTTACGCTTTGCAGCTTTGACGGCTGTACCGAAGAAGAAAAAGCGGAATTTTACGGTCTGTTTGAAAAAACGGGATTTTGCGACGAGATAAAAGAAGAGCTTATCGACGCGGCGGGCTCGCTCACCGGCTGCGGTCCGGCGTTCGCTTATATGGTGATGCAGGCGCTTGCAGACGGCGCGGTCGCCGTCGGAGTGGACAGAGCTCGCGCGACAAAATACGCCGAAATGACGCTCAAAGGCGCGGCGGAGCTGGCGATCGCCACGGGAGAGCATCCCGAAAAGCTGAAAGACGCCGTATGCAGTCCCGGCGGCAGTACGATAGAGGGCGTGGAAACGCTTGAAAAGTACGCCGTACGCTCCGCTTTTGCCGAAGCGGTAAAGGCGAGCTGTGAAAAGAACAAAAAGCTCGGTAAAAAATAAGTCAAAACCGCCTTGCGGTGTACTTCGTAAGGAAGTACACCGCAGCTAAATTCGCCTTGCGGCGAGCTAAATTGGGCTTCGCCCAGCTAAATTTGCT
>CACYEW010000330.1 GCA_902773455.1 uncultured Ruminococcus sp. | reverse complement strand
GTATGCGGTATCTCGCATATAACGGGCGGCGGTTTTTACGAAAATATACCGAGAAGCATACCGGACGGTCTCGGCGTGATCATAAACGAAAAAGACGTTAAAGTCCTTCCGATATTCGATCTTATTGAAAAAGCCGGAAACATAAGCAGGCGCGATATGTTCAACACGTTCAATATGGGCGTGGGGATGAGCGTTACCGTACACGAAGGAGACGCGGAAAAAGCATTGAAGATACTCAAAGAAAACGGTATAGACGCGTACGTTATCGGTAAGATCGTCAAGAGCGAAAGGAAGATAGAGATATGCTGAAAAAGATCGCGTCGGGCATATGTGCCGGCATACTTATAAGCATAGGCGGATCCGTATATCTTGCATGCGACAACAAATATATCGGAGCGGTGCTTTTCACAGTCGCTCTGTTATGTATCTGCCTTAAAGGCTATTCGCTTTACACGGGCAGGATAGGATTTATAGTCGAATCGCACGATAAAGAGTATTTCGGCGGTCTTACGCTCGGTCTTCTCGGCAACGCGATAGGCACGGTCGCCTGCGGTTACGCGGTAAGATTTGCGATTCCGAAGCTCGGCGAAGCCGCTGAGGCTCTTTGCACAGGCAAGCTCGATCAGAACTTTGCACAGACGCTCATACGCGGTTTATTCTGCGGTATACTGATGTACCTCGCGGTAAGTGTGTATAAAGAGAAAAACAATATCGTCGGAATACTGTTCTGCATCCCCGTGTTCATCCTCGCGGGATTTGAGCACTCGATCGCCGATCTGTTCTATTTCGCAGCCTCCGGCATCGTTAAGATCGAAGCGTTCGGATTTATCTGGACGGTGATTTTAGGCAACAGCATAGGCGCGGTCATACTGCCGCTTTTAACTTATAAGAGAAAGAAAAAAGATGAAAAACAAAGTTAAGACAGCCGTACTCGTTTCGGGCGGCGGCACGAATCTGCAGGCGCTTATTGACGCCGAAAAAAGCGGCGTTCTCGATCACGGTAAGATCGTCGCCGTCATATCGAACAAGCCGGGAGCGTACGCGCTCACAAGAGCGGAAAACGCCGGTATAAAAACTTATACCGTGAACAAAAAAGAATGTAAAGATCAGTCGGAATTTGAAGAAAAGATCGAAAAAATACTGGAAGAAAACAAGATCGGACTTATAATCTTAGCAGGATTTATGTCGATCTTATCGGAAAATTTCACGAAAAATCACGATAAACGCATCATCAACGTGCATCCGTCGCTCATACCGTCGTTCTGCGGCGCAGGATTTTACGGACTTAAAGTACACGAAGCGGCGCTTGCAAAAGGGGTCAAGGTGACGGGAGCTACCGTTCATTTCGTAAACGAGATACCCGACGGCGGTGAGATCATAATGCAGAAAGCCGTAAAGGTACACGAAGGCGACACGCCCGAAAAACTGCAGAAACGCGTGATGAAGCAGGCAGAATGGAAGATACTTCCGCAATCGGCGGAGCTGATATGCAAAAAAATATTAAACGGTGAGGTGTGATATGGATATCTACAAAATCAATGACGTCGAAGAACTCATAACGGGCAATCCTTACGTCGGCCGCGGAATAATCGCGGGACTCTCAAAAAACGGCAGATACGCCGCCGTAGCCTATTTTATAATGGGCAGAAGCGCAAACAGCAGAAACAGAGTTTTCACAAAGAAAAACGGAGAGGTATTCACCGAGCCGTTCGATCTGTCAAAGGTCGAAGATCCGAGCCTCATCATTTACGCGGCGCTACGCAAGCTCGGCAATAAACTAATATTCACAAACGGCGATCAGACCGATACGATCTACGAAGGCGTAAAGTGCGGCGCGACTTTTTCGGGAGCTCTCGCTACGCGCGAATTCGAACCGGACAAGCCGAATTTCACCCCGCGCATCAGTTGTATGATGACGCTGCAGGATCCGCTTACGTACGAGATAAGCATACTTAAATCAGAAGACGAAAACGGTAAAGACTGCTGCAGATTCACGTTTTCGTATAAAGCTCAGCCCGGCCTCGGACATTTCATACATACCTACGTCACCGACGGCAATCCGATACCGACTTTCCAGGGCGAACCCGAACGCGTCGCCGTGCCGGACGACATAGACGAATTTACGAACAAGATCTGGCGCGGACTTGACGAAAACAACAAGATCTCGCTTTACGTCAGATATACCGATCTTCTGACCGGAGCCGAAACCGACAGACTTATAAATAAGAATAAATGAGGTGCATTATGAAAGAATTCGAACTCAAATACGGCTGTAACCCCAATCAGAAACCCGCCCGCATTTTTATGGAAGACGGCTCCGAATTGCCGATCGAAATACTCTCGGGCAAACCCGGATACATCAACTTTCTCGACGCCTTCAACTCCTGGCAGCTCGTAGCAGAGGTAAAAAAAGCGCTCGGTCTGCCTTGCGCGGCTTCATTCAAGCACGTAAGCCCGACCTCCGCTGCGGTTGGTCTGCCGCTTTCCGAAAAACTTAAAAGAGCTTGCTTCGTCGACGACGTACCCGAGCTTGACGAGTCGCCGCTCGCCTGCGCCTACGCAAGAGCGAGAGGCACCGACCGTATGTGTTCCTTCGGCGACTGGGCAGCGTTGTCGGACGTATGCGACGTAACGACCGCAAAGCTTATAAAACGCGAAGTTTCCGACGGCGTGATCGCGCCGGGATACGAGCCCGAAGCGCTTGAAATACTGAAAACGAAACGCAAAGGCGCTTATAATATCGTAAAGATCGATCCCGATTACGTTCCCATGACGAGAGAAAGAAAGCAGGTCTTCGGTATAACTTTTGAGCAGGGCAGAAACAACTTCGAAATAAACGAAAGCCTCCTTACCAATATCGTGACGAAAAACAAGGATCTGCCGAAGCAGGCGAAAATCGACCTCGTCATATCGCTTCTGACGCTCAAATATACGCAGTCGAATTCCGTTTGCTACGCTTACGGCGGTCAGGCTATAGGCGTCGGCGCAGGTCAGCAGTCGAGGATCCACTGCACGCGTCTTGCCGGCACGAAAGCCGATACGTGGTTCTTGCGTCAGCACGATAAAGTGCTTGATCTGCCGTTTCGCGAAGATCTCGGACGTCCCGACAGAGATAACGTAGTCGACGGTTACATAAATCAGAACGAAGAAGACGTATGCGCCGACGGTATATGGGAGAAATACTTCACGCGTAAACCCGAGCCGTTCACGAAAGAAGAGCAGAGAGCTTATCTCGATACGATAGACGGCGTTGCGCTCGGTTCCGACGCTTTCTTCCCGTTCAAGGACAATATAGAACGCGCAAGAAAGAGCGGCGTTAAATACGTCGCCGAACCCGGCGGTTCCATAAGAGACGACGCCGTGATCGAATGCTGCGACGAATACGGCATGGTAATGGCGTTTACCGGTATGAGATTATTCCACCATTAAGAGGTCATAAGAATGAAAGTCCTTGTTGTAGGCGGCGGCGGACGCGAACACGCCGTAATAAAGAAACTCAAAGAAAATAAAGAGATAGAAAAGATCTACGCGTTACCCGGAAACGGCGGTATCGCAAAAGACGCTGAATGCGTGCCGATAGGCGCAAAAGATATCGACAATATCGTTAAATTCGCCGCGGAAAATGATATCGGATACGCCGTGGTAACGCCCGACGATCCGCTCGTGCTCGGATGCGTCAACGCGCTTGAAGCCGCAGGGATACCCTGCTTCGGTCCGAGAGCCGAAGCGGCGATCATCGAAGGAAGCAAGGCTTTTGCAAAAGAGCTGATGAAAAAATACGGCATACCGACGGCGGCTTTCGAAGTATTCGACGATCTGCAGAAAGCGCTTTCATACGTTGATACGGCGCCGCTTCCCACCGTTATAAAAGCCGACGGACTTGCTCTCGGCAAAGGCGTAATAATCGCCGAAACGAGAGAGCAGGCAAGAATAGCGGTCATGTCGATAATGAAAGACAAGGCGTTCGGCAAAAGCGGAGATAAAATAGTTATCGAAGAATTTCTTACCGGTCCGGAAGTTTCCGTGCTTGCATTTACCGACGGAAAAACGATCGTTCCGATGGTCTCGTCAATGGATCATAAACGTGTATATGACGGCGATAAAGGACTGAATACCGGCGGTATGGGTACCGTAGCGCCGAACCCGTACTATACGGACGAAGTCGCCGGAAGATGTATGAAAGAAATATTCATACCAACGGTGAACGCGATGAACGCCGAAGGCAGAACCTTTAAGGGATGTCTTTATTTCGGACTTATGATCACGGAAAAAGGTCCGAAGGTCATCGAATATAACTGCCGTTTCGGCGATCCGGAAACGCAGGTCGTACTGCCTCTTCTCGAATCCGATCTGTTTACCGTCATGAAAGCGACGACAGAGCAAAAGCTCGACCGTGTCGAAGTTAAATTCGGCTCCGGTCACGCCTGCTGCGTGATAATGGCGTCTGACGGATATCCCGTGAAATACGAAAAAGGATATCAAATATCGGTCCCCTCCGATATAGAACCGAAAGTGTTCTATGCAGGCGCGACGGTAAAGGACGGCGCGCTTGTCACAAACGGCGGCAGAGTTTTAGGCGTTACCGAGGTAAGAGAAAGTCTCAAAGAAGCCGTAGAGGCTTCTTACGAAGACGTAAAGCGTATTCATTTCGATAACGCATATTACCGTCACGATATAGGTAAGAGAGCGCTTGACGCGGAGGTTTGATATGGTTTACAGAATTTTCGTAGAAAAAAGAAAAGAGCTTGCAAACGAAGCGGCGTCGCTTTTGTCCGAGATAAAAGAGTTTCTTAAGATCGACTCCGTCAGGGATCTGCGTTTATTCAACAGATACGACGCTGAGAATATAACGAAAGAGCTTTTCGATACGTCGGTAAAGACCGTTTTTTCGGAACCGCAGACCGATATTTGCCATGAAAACCCCGATCTTTCCGACGCCGTCGTTTTCGCCGTTGAATATCTGCCCGGTCAGTTTGATCAGAGAGCAGATTCGGCTTCTCAGTGCATACAAATAATATCCTGCGGCGAAAGGCCGACTGTCCGCGCCGCGAAGGTATACGCGCTTTACGGAAACGTAACGGAAG
>CACYEW010000329.1 GCA_902773455.1 uncultured Ruminococcus sp. | reverse complement strand
TTTTCGGGGGTTCGCGGAGGCAAATTTCACACGCGAAGCGTATTTAACCGCCGAAGGCGATTTCACTGCGGCGTCAGCCGCCCGGGGCGGGGGTTCCCCGCAAATGAATCGTGAAATGCTCGCGGCAAAGAAGTATAGAGATCGATACCTCAATTTACTCAGTCGTAAGATTTTCCGGCGGCGGCTTCGGTTTGTTTTTCAGCCGCAAGTCTTCTTCTGACGGAACCCGACATAGAGTTGACCGTCTCTATCGCCGCTTTGCCCGACTCTGCGGCGTTCGGCAGACCTCCGGGAGATCTGAGCCATTGGGTCGCAAGTATCAGATTGACCGCCCCTTTGACCCTGTTGCCGGCTTTCGGCGGCAGAGTCCTTTTTGAAAAGGCGAAGCTCATATACGATCCGCAGACGGAATTGAAGTATCCATTATACGTTGCCGGAGTCCAGACGTCGAGCAGCTTGAGCTTATTTCTCAATTTCGGATACGCGTATTCGACGCTCTTCTGCAGACAGTGCGCTATACTTTCTTTTCTTCTCTTATATTCCTCTTCGTCTTTTCTGATCGCCGTCAGTTCCCCGCTCCGCTCTTCGCCGCAAAACGTCATCGCCTGAACGACTGTTTTTCCCTCCGGCGCAAAAGAAGTCTCAAACGAAAATTCACGCAAAGCCGCGTATTTCGATCCGAGAACGTTTTGATATATCATAGGAACGTCGATCGCGGCGTCGTATGAAAACGGCACGTCGGATATATCTGCGGCAAAAGCCGCGTGGCAGCTAGAAAAGCGGCTGTATCTTTGATCGTTATTCATTTTTGAAAGCGTTTCGGGCAGCGGAAGACCGGTCAGTTTATCAAAAACGTAATACGGGTCGGCGGCCGCGACGATATAATCGGCATACAATGTATCGTTATCGGAAAAAGAAACCGATCTCGCATAGCCTTTCGATACGTTTATCTTTACGGCTTCTTTATTGAGCAAGAGTCTGCCGCCGAGTTCCTTGAAGCGTCTTACGATCCTTTTCGCGGCGCAGAGCGACCCGCCGAGCGGCAGATCGGCGTTGCCACCCGTGAATTCGGCAAATACCGTAATAAGCGCAAGCGCTCCGAAATCCTCGCCGATAAAAGACGAGATGAACTTTTTAATTAAGGGATGTCTGAATCTGTCGGCAAGTTCTCCCGTCGTTACGGAATAATATCTGTAAAGAGTGCGCATATCTTTTTTTGCGCGCCCGTTTCCGTTAAGACCTTCGGCGTTCTGTACCGCTCTGACCGCTTTGACGAGCGAGCGTATTTCTCTTGCGTCTGCAGGCGAGAGAGCGAGCATCTCGTTTTCAAATTTTTGCAGATCTCTGTAAAGAGAAAGCTCTATACCGCAGCATTCCGCCGTATAAAGCGACTCGGGGCGGTAAACGTCTGCGCTTCCGAGTAAGCCGAGCGTTTTCCACATTCCGTAGGCTTTTGACGCGGGGTTCGTACCGGTGAGCCAGTGGATGCAGTTATCGATGTAGTATTCTCCGCGATACCAGCCCGTAAGGTTTCCGCCGGCGACCGCGTTTTTTTCACATACCGTCACGCTGTGACCCGACAAAAGTCCGTAAATACCGGCGGAGAGTCCCGAAACACCTCCGCCTATGATCAAAATATCAGCCATATCGTCCTCCCGGTTTTTTTCGAGTATCGACGTATACGGCTGATATTATTCGGTATTATTTAAATATTTTATTTATTCTTCCTTTTTGCAATGTTTCTCTGGATGAGTTTGACGACCTCGACTATCGGTATCACGAGCAGTGCGAGTCCGAGAGCGACCGCGTATTCGGGCAGGCTGATGTTTGAAAATTCGAACGCGGTATTGACGCCCGGGATATATATGACCGCCGTGGTGAGTATGAGCGAGAGGATCATCGCGCCGATCAGATACTTATTCTGACCTTTCAGCTTGAATATCGATTTTCTGACCGTCCGCATATTGAACGAATGGAATATCTCCGCCATGGACATCGTAAGAAACGCCATCGTCATACCGTCTTTCGACGTAGCGATCTCGAACACCCAGTTGTTTTCCATCATATGACCGATGAAATAAGCCGTGAGCGTAAGGATCGTGACCATGAGTCCCTGATAGATGCAGTCGAAGCCGACTCCGCCGGAGAATATTCCGGCTTTCGGATCGCGCGGCGAGCGCTTCATTATATCCGCTTCGGGCTGTTCCATACCGAGCGCAAGCGCCGGGAAACAGTCGGTTATGAGGTTGATCCAGAGAAGATGAACCGGCTTTAACAGAGTGAAGCCGAGCATGGTCGCCGTAAATACGGAAACGACCTCGCTGAGGTTCGACGAAAGCAGGAACTGTATCGCTTTTTTGATGTTGTCGTAAATACGGCGTCCTTCTTCCACCGCAGATACGATAGTTGCGAAGTTATCGTCGGCAAGCACCATATCTGCGACGTTTTTGGTGACGTCGGTACCGGTGATGCCCATACCTACGCCTATATCGGCGGATTTGATCGACGGAGCGTCGTTGACGCCGTCGCCGGTCATCGCGGTGATCATGCCGCGCGCTCTCCAGGCGTTGACTATTCTGACTTTATGCTCCGGCTGAACTCTTGCGTAGACCGAATATTTCGTTACCTCTTCGCTGAATTCTTCGTCGGATATCTTATCGAGCTGCGCGCCGGTTATGGCTTCGCTTTCGTCTTTGATTATCGTAAGCTCCTTAGCGATCGCGACCGCCGTTCTGATATGGTCGCCGGTGATCATTATCGGGCGAATGCCCGCTTCTCTGCACTCTGCGATTGAGGCCTTGACCTCCGGTCTGACGGGGTCGATCATACCGTAAAGACCGATGAAGATCAGATCGTTTTCGATCTTTTCGGGCGAAGTATCGGCGGGTAATCCGTCAAGATCCTTATATGCGCAGGCGAGAACGCGCAGCGCGCCGTCAGCCATGCTTCTGTTTTGACTCAGTATTTCGTCTCTGTCGTTATCCGTGATCGGGCGTACGGCGCCGTCTTTCAGGATCCTCGTGCATTTCTTTATAAGCTCGTCGGAGGCGCCTTTGGTGTACTGTATATACGAACCGTTTTTACTGTGGATCGTAGACATCATTTTACGTACCGAATCGAACGGCGCTTCGGCGACTCTCGGTTCTCTCTTTTCGTATTCGTGCTTTATGATACCGAGCTTTTTCGCATAGTTGACGAGCGCGTTTTCGGTCGGTTCGCCCTCAGCCTCGCCGCTTTCGCCGAGAACGGAGTCTGAACAGAGCGCCATGGCCTCAGCCATGAGCATACTGTCGTCGGTATATTCGCGGACGACGGTCATTTTGTTCTGGGTGAGCGTACCGGTCTTGTCGGAGCAGATGATCTGAGTACAGCCGAGAGTTTCGACGGCGGTCAGTTTTCTTATAACTGCGTTTCTCTTCGACATTTTCGTAACGCCGATCGAGAGCACTATCGTCACGACCGTTGCAAGCCCTTCCGGGATCGCCGCGACGGCGAGCGATACAGCGACCATGAATATATTTATCGTGTCCGCAAACGCAAACGTACCCGTCGTCGCGAGCTGTCTGATTATTCCGACTCCGAAAATGACCACGCTGATGCCGATAACGAGATATGTAAGTATCTTTGACAGCTCGGAAAGACGTATCTGAAGCGGCGTTTTTCCGTCTTCGGCCTGAGCGAGAGCGCCTGCGATCTTACCCATTTCGGTATTCATACCGGTCGCGGTCACAACCGCTTTGCCTCTGCCGTAAACGACCGTGGAGCCCATATAGACCATATTCTTCCGGTCTCCGAGCGGAACGTTGCCGTCTTTGTCTCCTTCGATCGCTCTGACGGTCTTGGTGACCGGTACCGATTCGCCGGTAAGAGCCGATTCTTCGGATTTGAGCGAGGCGCATTCGATGATCCTCGCGTCAGCCGGTACGGAATCGCCGGCTTCAAGGATTATGATATCACCGACGGCGATATCTTCGCTTTTTACTATACGGAGCACTCCGTCGCGAAGGACTTTTGACGTTGACGCCGTCATCTGCTGAAGCGCTTCGATCGCCTTTTCGGCTTTGTTTTCCTGATAAACGCCGAGTATCGCGTTAAGAAGCACCACGACGCCGATGATGATCACGTCGGTGAACGGTTCGTTCTGCGTTGCGGCTATGACTGCCGATATGACCGCGGCGACGATCAGTATTATGATCATCGGGTCGGCGAGCTGACGGAAGAACATATGCAGAAGCGATTCTTTTTTTGCCTCCGCAAGCTTGTTTTTTCCGTCTCTTTGCAGCCTTTTCTCCGCTTCGGCGGACGTTAGACCGGTCTCGCACGTATCAAGTTCCTTATACGCTTCTTCGACCGGATTCAAATAAAACTTCATATCAGTTTCCTTTCAAAAATTCCTTTCAAAAGACAAGAGACCCATACATTATAAAAATGTATGAGTCTCATTTATACTTTATTCGTATCGATAGGACCAGACGAATATACGCCGGCTGTTGACCCTATCGAAGCGCTTTCGCGCCAAATTACTCCCTCATTATTCGGTTGTCGGGTTTATTTTACCGCCGAAAAACAGTAAAGTCAAGTAAAAATCCAATGTTTTGAAATTTGTTTACAAACACTTAAAAATTAATCATTATTTTTTGCAAGTATTTTGTCGGCAACGTAAAGCCCGTTCGCCGCCGCCTGAGAGAGCGATCTCGTGAAGCCGGCTCCGTCGCCTATTGCGTATATGCCTTCGGCGCCGTGAAGCTCGAAATCATCGCAGAGCGGACGCGCGGAATAGTATTTGCACTCTATACCGTATAAAAGCGTGTCGTAGTTCGCTGTACCGGGCGCGATCTTATCGAGAGCGTCGAGCGTTTCGATTATGTTGTCGAGCTGACGTTTCGGCATACAAAGCGAAAGGTCGCCCGGAACGGCTTTGAGCGTAGGCTTCGTTGTGGAAGCGGCGAGACGTCTGTCGTCGGTCCTTCTGCCGAGACGGAGATCCCCGAGCCGCTGAACGAGCACCGAGCCGCCCGAGATAAGGTTCGAAAGGCTCGCAACGTGACGCGCGTATTCTATCGGTTTGTTGAACGGTTTTGTAAATTTTGAAGTCGATAAGAGAGCGAAATTCGTGTTTTTTGTCTTTTTCGCCTCATCGCGGTATGAATGACCGTTGACGGTGAGCACGCCGTCGGTATTCTCCATGACCACGCTGCCCCGGTCGTTGAAGCAGAACATTCTCGTCTTATCGCCGTAGCTTTTCGATCTGTACCAGATCTTCGGCTCGTAGATCTTTTTCGCGAAGTCAGCCCAGATCATGGCGGGCAGCTCGACTCTCACGCCGATATCTACCTGATTGTTTTCGAGCGGGATACCGTTTCTGACACACCATTCGGAGAAAAATCCCGACCCTGCTCTGCCGACGGCTATTATTATTTTATCGCCTCTCGCTTTATGCGTCTCCCCTGACGCCGTATACGTGACTATATGATTTTTCTTATCGATATCCGTGACCGGTGAATTCGTCAGTATCTCGACGTGATCCGAAAGGTTTTCTATCATCTTCTTCATCGTATCATAGTTCGAATCCGTGCCGAGATGCTTGACCTGCGCCTGCGCCATATGCAGATCGTGGCGCAGACAGAGCTGCTTCAGTTCGTCGCTCGGCATGAAGCGTTCCGTCGTCGCGCCGAATGAAACGAGTATCTTATCAGCCTTTTCAATGTAGTTGATAACGGTCTGATCCGGCATGAATTCGTTGAGCCAGCCGCCGTATTCGGTGGAAATGACGTATTTGCCGTCGGAAAACGCGCCCGCGCCGGCCATGCCCTCCATTATGGCGCAGTTTTTACAGCGCAGGCAGGTATCGGACGTTTTTGCAAGCATCGGACAAACGCGTCTGTTTATGGGATTACCGCGTTCGATAATGCATATTTTCATCGAAGGCTCCGCGGTTATCAGCGAATAAGCCGACATAAGACCGCCTATGCCTCCGCCTATTATGATAATATCGTAAGAATTCATTTATTTATCTCCGTTTTTCTTTTTTCGAGCTGTTTTTTCGTCAGTCCTTCTTTTTTTATGGCTCGTATCATAAAGAACTGTTCGACGGAATCGTATGTTTTCGTATCGTTGAGATCCTTTATCAGCCTTTCGAGCTCGCTCATGAATACGACGCCGTCGTCGTAATCGACCGGATCGGACTGATTATCCGTAAAAACGACCGCTTCGTAAACGCAGGGTTCTCTGAATCCGTTCCTTTTCAGTATCGCGGATATCGCCGCGCCGGCCGAGTGGAGCGCCGCGAGCGGCGACGGGAATTCGAATCTCTCGTCGTCTCTGATGCTGATCCATATATCGGGATCGCGGTTGTCGATCTTTCCGGATTCCTTGCAGGTCGCAAGAAGGAGCACGCCTCCGGCGCCGACGATTATCTGCTCCGTTCTTCTGTATTTTACGGTCGTCAGCGAGCTTTCACTTCTCACCGGAAAATAAAGATCGGATATCACGTTGCGTTTGTACGTTATATCTTCAAGGCAGATCTGCAACGCTTTTTTGCTTGATATCTGATCCGAGGTGACGGCGCGTTTGCGCTGACGGGAATAGATCGCGCTTATCATCCAAAGCAAAAGCATTATTACCCCTATCGCTATCGCAAGCAATCCGAGAATCTGAATGAAATCCATATTAACTCCGTATAATGTCGTTACTGTATGATTATATCATATATTTTGGCGTTTGGCAAGTCGAATTTATGAATTTTCAAAATTATAAAGAAAAAAGTATAAAACGGACTTGACAAAACGTTATTTTTGTGGTATTATACGGGATGTCCGATGAAAAAGGAAATGTGCGGGTGTAGTTCAGTGGTAGAATACCAGCCTTCCAAGCTGGCTATGTGGGTTCGATTCCCATCACCCGCTCCATTATTGTACCCTTAGCTCAGCAGGATAGAGCAACTGCCTTCTAAGCAGTAGGTCGCCGGTTCGAATCCGTCAGGGTACGCCA
>CACYEW010000328.1 GCA_902773455.1 uncultured Ruminococcus sp. | reverse complement strand
TCTGGCTCCAGTCTTTGGAATACTTGATCTTCGCAAGGTTCAGCACGCACGTGCCGTGAAGGATATCGTCGTGCTCGTCGAGATATTTGACGCGGAAAACGACGTTATCGAAAATACCGTTTCTGAGCGTTTCATCGTTGAGATCGACGCCGAGCTTCATCGCTTTTTTGAAAGACTTCAGCAAAGCGTTGATATATTTGATACGCTTGGCTATACCGTATCTGCCGACGGAAAGGTAGATTTCGTTCGCTATTATGAGGTTCCTTTCGGATATCTCTTCACTCAGCTCATACGAGGCGATCTTGTTCTGATACTGCTCGCGAAGCTTGGCGGTCTTCTGCGCGTATTCTTCGATATACGCTTTATCGTTTTGCAGAGCCGTTCTGTGCGCTTTGATCTTCTCCGCCATCTCCGCCTTTACGGCTTTGATCTCTTCGTCGTATTTTTTGATCTGTTCGGAGATCTCTTTGATCTTCGCTTTTTCTTTTGCCGAGTCGAGCGTCTGTCTGTAGTTAGCCGCTTCGGTGCGCTTGAAGGTGATATCGGAAAGCTTCTTTTCGTACTTTTCTCTGTCTTCTTCGCTCAGCTCTTTTTTGTCTTTGTTCTCTTTCTCCAAAGCTATGAGGGCATTGTATTCTTCGGCGCCTGCTTCATATTTTGAATAGACGTCGAGCTTTTTCTTTGCCGAATCGCGCAGATTTCTGCCGACGCCTTTGAGACTTACAACCGTATCGGCAAGCTCTTCGTCGTTGAAGATGATGTCGCCGTTGCTGATGAAGCCGTTATCGTCGAGCATGCCGGCGAAGGTCTTCGTGAAAACGGATTTGCCCGAGCCGGATTCACCGACTATGGCGATCGATTCGTTTTCGTAAATGTCGAGCGAAATGCCTCTGATCGCGGTCAGTATTCTGCCGCGGACGCGGAATTTGACTTCAAGGTCCTTTATGGACAGCAGTTTTTTCTTGTCTTCCATAAGTACCTCCTTACATATGCGTTCTCGGGTCGGAAGCGTCGCCGAGGTTCTGACCTGCGACGTACAAAACGACCGCGATGATAGAAGCTATCGCAACCGGGCTCCAGAATTCCCACGGGAACTGGTTCATTGCGCCGTTCGCCGCTTCTATCAGCTTACCGAGAGACGTTTCGTTTGCGGAAAGACCGAGTCCGATGTAGGAAAGGAACACTTCGTAGGAAATGTAACTGGGTATCTCGGCCGCCGCCAGAGTAACGATAACGCTCGTCATGAACGGGAGTATGTTTTTAGTGGCTATTCTGAATATCGGTGTGCCGAGGCAGCGCGACGCGAGGTTATATTCTCTGTCGCGTATGATTATGACCTGCGTTCTGATAAAGTACGCTATGCCGAGCCAGCCTGTGATAGTCAGCGCGAACACGAGCGTAATAAACGAAGGTGAAAGTATGCGCACGAACACCATGACGATAAGCAGATACGGAACGTTTGCTATTACGTTATAGACCTCCGTCATAATGATATCGACTTTTTTGGAGAAGCCCCATATCGCGCCGATCAGCACGCCTATGACCATATTGATCAGAGCGCACAGAAATGCGAGCGATATCGACGTTCTCGCGCCGTACCATACGGAATCCCAGATGGATTCGCCGGCGCCGTAGGTGCCGAGAAGCGTATGCAGGTTGAAGCCGAGCACTCTGTACGCTTCGCCCGGGGTCAGATGCCACGATTCGTAGTTTCTCAGGTTGCCCCACTGCTCGTAAGATACCAGTATCGGGTAAATGTAAGAAAATACTATAACGAGCAGTAAGAGTCCGAGTATGATGATGTTGATCTTTTTCTTAAAGAATACTCTGAAAACCGAACGCCAGTACGAATAACGCGGCGCGGTTATTTTTTCGGATTCTATCTCGTTGTTGTCGTAATGAGAGAACAGCTCTTCTTCGGACAAGCCGAGATCGTCTATTTTTACAAGTTCTTCATTCATGCCGATCACCTTGCCTTTGTTGTGAACGAAATTCTCGGGTCTACCATTGACATGAGTATGTCGCCGAGTATAAGCGATACGATCGTTATGGTCGCATAGAACAGCGTTATACCTACTATAACGCCGTTATCGTACGCGTTGATAGCCGACGTGAGCAGGTTACCGGTACCCGGAACAACATACACACGCTCTGTGATGATACCGCCGACGACCGAACCGAGGATCGCGCCCGGTATGCCGTGGATAATCGGTATCGCGGCATTTTTCAGAATGTGCTTTCTGAATATCTCATTCTCGGAAAGACCGCCCGAACGCGCGAATTTGACGTAATCGGAGTTCATCTGGTCGATCATGTATCTGCGCAGCCATCTCATAAAGCCGGCTACCGAAGGCAGACCGAGCGATACGATCGGCAGTACGTACATAAGTACGTTGCCCGCGTCTTCCATCATGAACGTGGTCGGCAATCCGAACAGGCTTCCGAACGCCCTGAACATGAAGATATAAGCAAGAGAAGGAACCGCTATGATGAATACGATATAGATGGTACCGAGCTTGTCGATCAGCTTATCCTTGTTTCGCGCCATTATGACGCCGATCGGTATGCCGAGCGCATAGGCGAATATCGTTGATATAATACCGATAATGAACGAATAACCGATCTTTGACAAGCCGTTTTTATACAGAGTCACTTTCGTGTAATCGTCCGTAAAGCGTTCCTGTGTGATAATGCTCTTGTCTCTCGAGCCGGCGGAATAAGTAGCCGTATGCAGGTTGTCGCAGCTTTGCTCAACGAGCCCGGTCGGATATATCACCTCGCGCGGCTCCTGTTTGCCCTGCGGGTCAGTCATCGTATTGACGATATCTATACCCTGGTTGATTGAATACGACGTACCGATATTTATCGTGACGAGATTCTGATGTATGAACGGGAATCTGTCGTCAAAATACAGTAAATACTTGTGTTTCGTACCGTTGCCTATCAGAGCCGGAGCGAATTTATCACCGCCGTAAACGGGATCGTGCAGCGTGAGCTTGATACCGCGTTCGCCGATATCCTCTTCTACGTAGTGGATATTATCGACCACTACCATTTTCGAAAAATAATTCCAGAGCCTGCTGATAAGCGGTTTGTCGCGAAATGCGAACAGGTATTCCTTACCGCCGCCGAGATATTTAGTCGCGGTCAGCATTTTCGCTTCGAGTCTCTTTACCGTGTAGCCGTTGTTCTGATAATATTCCGTAAATTTCTTTACGTATTCGGCTACTTCGGGAGTATCGTCCGCGATCTTTTTACCGATGCTTGCGACCTTATCTCTGTTTTCGGGAGCGAGCTCGCCGTTCTTTATCAGATCGTTGAGCCAGTCGGTATACATCACGAGATCAAGATATCCGTATTCCTCCCACCTTGTATACTCGTATACCGTTCTCTGGTTGGAGCTTACCTTGGTCCAGTAAGTGTCCTGACCGAAGATGTTCTTTCTGTTGATGAACGTGTATATGAGTATCATGATTATCGCAACGACCATTACGATCGAAAGAAAACCGCGAAGCAGTCTTTTCAATAAGTATTTTGTCATATCATACCACTCTTGTTCGGGTTCACCCGTTATTTTTTACACCTTTTACGGTATGTTTGCACAGTCCGGCGTGTGCCGAATTGCACAAACACGCCGTAAAAATACGGTATTTCCCCTCCCGGGATCACCGGGAAGGGATATACGTCATTATGGCAGTAAGAGGATGAACAAAAGTCCATCCTCCTACCCAAATTCAGTTGAATCGTATTAGAATATACCGATGCACTTGATCATGTAGCCTGCGCCGTCCGGAAGGAACGTATCAAGATACGTGGAGGGATCGCCGTAGTCGGGGCCCCAGCCGGAGAGGTCATAGATGTCGTAGTTGGCTTCGTAACCGAATTCGGTGTAGTAGCCTGCATAGTACCATTCATCGTCTGTCTTGCACTCGGTGAGGTTGACCTGTACAAAGCCCTGGAGAGCTGCTTCAACGGACTGTTTGACAGCCTGAGCTTTCTTCGTATAGGTTTCACGAGCGGACGGATACGGAAGGTCTACCTGGATCGGGTTGTCTTTGGTGATGCCGAGATCGGCAAGAGCCGCGATAGCGGTATTGAGCTGATTCATAGCTTCGGTCGGGTTGTACCAGCCGTCATAGCCGTCGCCGGAACCGTTGCCTTCGTCTGCTGCTTTGTCATAAACCTTGATGGTAAGACCGTCAGCGTCGATCTGAGCCTGCATTATTTCGCCGTAAGGCGTGCCGGCTTTGAATTCGGTCGCTTTGCCGTTGAGATCAACGGTTACGTCTTCTTCGAGGTATACGAATTTAGCGGGCGTGTAGCTGTTTCTGAGGGAGACGAGTTTGAGTTCGTCGCCGACAGCCTGAGCGTTGTAGTTGGCTCTGTCAAGCGAGAAAGCAAGAGCGCGGCGGAAGTTTACGTTCTGCATAGCCTTGTTGGTTCTCGCAGCCTGTTCGGCCGTCTGAGGAGATACGACGGTGTGCAGACCGATGTCTCTGAAAGCGAAACGGTTGATGTTGAAGAACGCCATGTAGGAGGTCGCATCCGTAGCGGAGGTGTAACCGTATTTATCGAACAGGCCGTCTTCTCTGCACTGTTTCAGTCTGGCGGTGGTAAGACCTACGCCTACGGTCGTGCCGGCTTTGGCATCGTTGTAAGCTTTCATTTCGTCTTTGCCGTCATTGTAGAGGTATTCGATCTTGTCTATGTTCATCGCGTCTTTGTTCCAGTAGTTTTCGTTCTTCTCAAACGAGATGATGGAACCGTCGGTCGCGTTCTTTACGATGAAAGCGCCGCAGTAAGCGATGTTGTCCTGAGTTTTACCGTAGGTGTAATCTTCGGCTTTGGCGTCGAAATCGGCACCGAATTTACCGCCCTGGGATTCGTAGTAGGCTCTGCTCAGAGGAGCGAAGATACCGTAACCGAACATCGTGAGGAAGTAGCTGCACGGTGCTTCGAGCGTGTAAACGAGAGTCTTGTCATCGGTTGCTTTTACGCCGACCGTCGAGAAGTCAGTCGTTTTGCCTTCGATGTAGTCGTGGATACCGACGATGATGCCGTCTACGAGGTAGTCAAGACCGCCGCCCGCGTCAACGCTGTGCTGGATACCGGCTACGAAGTCGTCGGCTTTAACGTCGGCAACTTTTCTGCCCTGGCTGTCTACCCAGATAGCGTCACGGAGTTTGAACGTGTAGGTCTTGCCGTCTTCGGAAACGTTGACTTCCGTTGCGAGAGCGGGTTTCTGCGTGCCTTCGCAGTCATACTCAAGAAGTCCGTCGTAAGTTTTTACGAGGTACTGAGAGTCAGCCGCACGGGAGGTCGCGAGAACGTCCCAAGTCTTCGGGAAGCTGTTGAACGTGGTGCTGTACGTCGTCTTGAGGGTGTAGCCCTTGTCGGCGAGATACTGTTTTGCCCAGGCGAGATATTCGCCGGTGCCTTTGAGTTCATTCCATTTCGCCTTCATTTCGGTTCTGTGAGCGGCTTCGATGAACTCGGTGGCGATGAGAGCGGTATGCCAGTTTTCATCGTCGTTGCCCCACAGCGAGTAATCGATCGTGTAAGGAGCGACTCTGGAGATAGCATAGTTACCGCCCTGTGTGGTGGTCGGAAGCATAACTGCCGATTCCATCAGCTTCGCTTCTGCGATAGCCATCATTGCCCATTTTTTGGATACGTTTGTCTCAGCTTTTGCTGCCTGATACGCTGCATTGAAATCTCCGAGAACTGCATTGTATATAGTTGTCGATGTTTCAGCGTAATCCGGAGGTATGGGATCAGGCTCTTCTGTCTTTGCTTCGGTGCCGACCGGGTTAGTTCCGGTACCTGCGGGGTCCGGAGTTTTCGGCGTGCAGGAAGCGAGCGAGAATACCATACTTGCTGCAAGCAGGAGACACAAGATTGCTGTAAGTTTCTTCATTTGAAACTCCTCCTTATTTTTTGATATTGTGTATTATACACGCAAATTTTCGAATTGTCAAGTACAAATGCAATATTTTTTTCCCAAAATCACAGAATTATTTGAAAAAACGGTTGTTTTTCGCGTATTTTTGAACATTCCGCATGTCCCGTATTGCATTAAATACCGCCGGCTCTTTCATTTTATGCGGTTTGAAAACGAAAAACGGAGCGTTTTTTAAGTCACGCGCCGTTTTTTTCGTGTTTTTTCGCCTCGATCGGCGCCGTTTTAAGTGCTTCTGAAGCCTTTTCCGATAATATCGCTCGTTGACGAGATCACGACGAAGGCGTTTTTGTCGACCGATTTTATATAATTTCTCATCGAAACAGCCTGACTTCTCGTCATCACCGCGAGGATTATCGTCTTGTCTTCTTTGGTATACGAGCCCTTCGCCTGCCATACGGTAGCGCCCTTGTGAAGATTTACGTTTATATATTCGCATATAAGATCCGGCACCGTGGTGACGATGAAGAAGTATTTGCTGATGTTGATGTTCTCGATTATCACGTCGACGACGAGCGCTTTGATCAAAAGACCGACGAGCGAATACATACCGGCTTTTACGCCGTTTACGAAAAATCCGAACACGACTATGATCGCGTCGACGACGAAAAGCGAAGCGCCGATATTGAGATGCGTATGCTTTTTGAAGATCATTGCGACGATAT
>CACYEW010000327.1 GCA_902773455.1 uncultured Ruminococcus sp. | reverse complement strand
GTCCGCTTCGTGTGATGATCTTCGATCACAAGCGTTCTGTAAGCCTTCGTGACCGCGAATCTGCGCAGTATCTCGCCGGACGGATTGACGTACGGACCTTCCTTCGGCGTTTCGACCGCCGCCTGGGAGTGATTGTCCGCGTATGCGCTGAAGCAGACGAAATCGACGTCTTCGCCGTACCTTTGCCACGTCATGAGGTTTTCCGCCGTTTCGAGCGCGTAAGACCATTTGTTGAATATCATACAGCGGCTGATCATCCTCTCAGATCTCGGTATGAAATTATACAGATCCGCCCCGTTCATCGGCACCCATTCCGTATTGCAGTATTTTATATGCGTACCGTGTTTTTCGTTAAAATCGTTTATTATCGCGAGCTTGCTTTCAAGCTCCGATTCGTTTATTCCCCTGTCGGCGAAAAAGTCTATATGTTCGCCCGCGATCAGGGTCATTTTTTTAAGCTCGTCGTAAGTGTACGCGTACGATTCCATACCGATCTTTATCGACGGGTCGACGGCTTTCATCGCTTTCGAATACATTACGCACGCCTCGGCGTATTCTTCCGCTTTATACCAGCGAAAGACCTCGTTATCCATCTCCCAGTACTTTACGCCGTACGGTTTTTCTCTTCCGTTTGCCGCTCTTTCTCTTCCGCCCTCGGTGTTCAGATCGCCGTTGCAGTATTCGACCCACGCGGCGGCGTCCTTCGCGCCCTGCTCTTTATCCGTGAATTTCAAAAGATCGAAACCGTGAGACGATGCGGGAAGCGTTTTGTCGTTCGGATCGCCGCCCTGAGATCCCTTCGGCACGAATTCGTAATAACGCTTGAAAGGATGATACATATTTATGCAGATCATCGACTCCGCGCCCACGTCCTCCGCGTATGAGGCGAGCTCGTCCGTGCCGATATCGTTATACTGATATCCGCCCCAGAAATAAGAATATCCCGGCTTGCGCGTTCTGCCCACGCCGTCGCGCCAGTCGTAAAACGAGCCGAAGCAGCCGCCCGGCCAGCGCATCACCCGGGGCGATACGTATCTGCCGATCTCGACCGAGCTTTTTTTGAAGCCGTGCAGAGAGTCGGTCGAAGTGAGCGAAAAATCGTCGCATACGTATTCCGAATTCTGCGGAGTCAGCAGAACGAACGTGTATCTGCCGTCCTCCGGCACGCTGAGCTTCGCCGTCAGATCGGTATACTCAACGCCCGCCTCAGGAAGCTTTACCGCGCATACCGGATCTTTTACCGTACCTTCTTTATAAAACGCCGCATACAGCGCGCCCGAGCCGCGGATTTTGCGTATTTTGCCGCGAAATACGTATTCTTTGCCTTTTTCGCAGTATTTTCCGTCCTGCGCGAGCCCTCCCGTCACGGCGTTGTTTTTCACGCGCATCGCGTATTCGCCGTGAGTTTTGTCGGGCGTGAGCTCTATATGCACGTCTTCGTCCGGCGAATCGTTTATAACGAACGACGCGTCGTCGTAAACGGGCTGATATCCCGCCGTTCCGGGAAAAGCGAACCACGCGTTGTGCTCGTAGCCGCTGTGATGCCAGTCGAGCTTTCTCCAGTCCGCTATGTAACGCGAGGCGGCGTCGTTATCGTCCTCGAGCATATAAGAGCAGATCTTATATATCTGCCGCATACGCAAAGGCGGCTCGAAGCTGCGGTTGAAAAACATTTCCGCACCGAGCCCGTCCTCCTGCATACCGAACGAAAGCTCGATGAAATTCGACGGGAGTTTTTTGCTTATCGGGGTGCCGTGATACCGTCTTGTCGCTTTTAGTTTCATAGCTGCTCCTTTGTTCGCTACATCGTTACGGTATCATTATACCGCGAGGACGGCGTTATGTCAATATTCATTTGCCCCGGGATTTTAATAAATTCGTCAGTTCTTTCCCGTTTTGTCCGGTATATGTAAAAAGTACGGATCTTTCGGCTTCGTAAATCGCTTTATGCTCTTGACGATTCGAGAAAAATATGTTAAAATATAATTATGAAGCGTTAACGTTGCCGGAAGGGATCACGGTACGATGAAAAAAACCTCTTTGAGAGAAAAAGTATTCGAATACGCAAGAGAAAAATACGGAAGCGAGCCGGAATATTTATGGATGAAATACCCCGATTACGCCGTACTGCGCCATAACGACAATCAAAAATGGTACGGCGTGGTTATGAACGTTTCACCCGATAAGATCGGCCGCACGGGAACCGGACGCGTCGATATTCTGAACGTGAAGATCGACGACGCGTTTCTTTTCGGATCGCTTCTGCCGCGAAAGGGATTTTCGC
>CACYEW010000326.1 GCA_902773455.1 uncultured Ruminococcus sp. | reverse complement strand
GAATTTACCGAAAGGTTCAAAGACGGCAAAACGACGGTCTACTGCTTCGTTACCGGTATGTTCGGCGTGATGTATATCTCGGGGCATATCGACTGCGCCGACGAATTCAACCTCTCGCTTATGAAAGAGGCGGTCGCTCTTCACAAAAGGTATGTTGAAAACATCGCCTGCGGCGTTCCGGTATACCCGACGGGGACGTTCGATATAGATACGGACAAGACCGATACGTTCGGCCTGATCGACTGCGCGAACAACGTACTGCTTCTCGGCGTGTGGAACAACTCCGGCGCCGTATCCGAAACCACCGTCGATCTGCGCGGTTATTTTCCGGAAGGCAAAATCGAGACCGTTTATCCGAAGCTCGAAGGCTACGGCGCCCGGCTTGACGGAAACAAGCTGACGGTAAAGCTGCCCGAAGGCAAAAGCGCGCTCTTTACCGCGATACGTTTTTGACGGGCGTTCCCGGCACTCTTATCTTCAATTCTATCATTCCGTCGCCGTCGCTTCTGCTCTGCTCAACGGGGATACCCGCCCGGCGGACGATGCCGACGGCTTTGTCTATCGTATTCAGAAACATTTTTATATCTTTTATCACGAATTTCATTTCGTGCCGTTCGGGCTGATCCGTATCGGTAAGAAGATCCAGCGCATACTGCTCCGTCTGCTTTACGTTAAGATTGCGTAAAGCGGCGGTCTGCAGTATTTTTTTCCGTATCAGAGGATCGTCCGCCCGAAGAGCGGCTCTTATATGCCGCTCGGTGAGATTGCCGTTTATCGCTATTCTGCGTTCCTCTTCGCCGAGGCGGAGCAGACGGAGCTTGTTCGCTATATACGACTGACTTACCGAAAGCATCGCCGCCGCCTCCTGCTGCTTGATGCCGTACGTCTCGCACAGTCTGCCTATCGCGTCGGCTTCTTCAAAGAAATGCAGATCGTGCCTTTGCAGGTTTTCTACGAGCGACAGTTTAGCCGACTCTTCTCTGCCGGCTTCAATTATTATGCAGGGAACGTACGGTAAAGAGAGCATTCTCGCGGCGCGCAGTCTGCGTTCGCCCGCGATCAGCTCGTACAGACCGCCGAAAGGCGACGACTCGTCCGATATGCGGCGGACCGAAAGCGGCTGGATTATGCCGTACTGTCTGATACTGTCGGCAAGACTTATGAGGTCTCCTTCATCGAAATATCTTCTCGGCTGAGACGGGTTCGGACAGATACGGGACGGATTAAGCATATGTATGCGGCTCGTATCGTCGCTTTTTCTGAGCTCGTTTTCATAGGCTCTCAGCTTGTCTTCGTATTCTTTTATTCTCTTTTCATCCTGCTTTTCTTTAGCTTTTATTCCGAGCATAGCGCGCCTCCGATCTTGTTTTCCGCATTTTACCACACCGTCGGCGATAATACTGTCGCAACTTGTCTTTGGCCATATTTTATTTTCAAAATGTTATTTACTTTTGATCAACACGGTGATATAATGATATCATCGACAGTATTCGGAGAGTTTTATGAAAAAAACGCGTTATCTTCTTGCGTTCTGCAACGTAAAACCGACCGCCGCGGATAAAGAAAAGCTCGCGGCGGCGCTTTGCGGCGGCTATGAAAAACGCGGACGGAACGCGAAAATAAAAGGTGCCGTATCCGTTCTCCGCATCGTTCTGATCGTTGTGTGCGTGCTTTGCTTTGCCGCCGCGGCGGCTCTGACCATATATAAGATCGCTTCGAAAGCTCCGGCGTCTTCCGACGTAACGACCGGAGAAGCATACGATGATCCGTTACCCGGGGAAGATTACACGCTTATTACTCCGCTCTATCAGAATAACGGGATATACGATATTTTACGCACGCTGCTTACCGACGTGTATACGGCCGTGCCGGAACCCGGTACGTCGAATGTGCACGTATTCGTTTACAACGACCGGATATTCAGGCTTTTCAACGCCAGTGAAGATGATAAAACGGACGTGATCACGTCGCTTATAGCTTTTGCAGAGCCTGATAACGTCGAATTTGTACCGGAAGGCGGTTATGAAATCCCGCCTTACGAAAAAAAGCGGGTCATTCTCGCGTCGACGCAAATACATACGTTTGAATACGTGATTTCAACTGAGCTGTTTATATACGACGGCAAAGTTTATATAATGGATCACGACGCTTTGGTAGGCAGACTTTCATCCGCCTCCGCCGTTATCGTTTCAAAAGCGGATGAGCCGACGTCCCCGAATGGCTTGGAAGATTACCTG
>CACYEW010000325.1 GCA_902773455.1 uncultured Ruminococcus sp. | reverse complement strand
TAAGGTGCGAACAGAATATCACTGCGGATGAAACGAGCAATATCACGTTTGCCGCCAGGGGGTCTCCGAAACGAGCCGCGCGAGTTTCGGAAAACGGGGCGATGCCGCGATTTCATTAAAAAACGAAAGGAGCACCAATGAAAAACAACAACAGAATCAACTATATCCGGCTCGAACTGGATCCGGAACAATCGCCGGAAGCAGCGGCGTTTTTAGAACAGCATATTGAAGATGAGGCGCCGTCGTTTGATCTTGCGACTGCGCTCTTTCAGTGCGATAAAACCAAAGATATGCAGCGTGTTCTTTTCGACTTCATCGTAGATCTTTACAAAGACGCAATAGCTGCGGGCAATACCGACGCCATGAACGATCTCGGCGCGCTGTATTATGACGGGCGAGGCTGCGAGCAGGACTTCACAAAAGCGGTTTATTACTATGACATGGCCGCGAAACTCGGAAACCGGCAGGCGCAGGAAAACCTCGGATATTGCTATTATTACGGGCGTAACGTGCCGGTCGACTACGAAAAGGCGTTTCATTACTTCGCGCTCGGAGCATTCGACGGACACCTGGTTTCTCTGTATAAGATCGGCGATATGTACCAAAACGGATACTATGTTGAAAAAAATCCGACGGAAGCGTTTCATATTTACGAGAGATGCATAGAGATGATGACCGACGAAGCGGCGCCGGTCGCAGCCGGACCTGTTTTTCTTCGTTTGGCGAACTGCTTCCTCGACGGGAACGGCATCGAAGAGAACGCGAAAAACGCGCTTGTATGTTTCCAAAAAGCGGAGACGTGGCTTTATGATATGGTCGCTGACGGCAACGTGATGTACAAAAAGAGCCTGCAGGCGTCGGTCGAAGGTCAAGCGAAAGCACGGGCAAAGCTTGCCGACGCACTGCCGAAGCAGGAATGGAGACACGATGATTAACCGGCAGGACTGCGGCGAGCTCAAAGAAAAGTACCGGAACTTGACAAGCCGGACGATATGGAAGCAGCCGGCAGACCGTCCTAAATCCGACGCGGAAAGTCTGAAGCGTTCGACGATCCGGATCGGCGTCAGATAACGGGATTTTTAATTCACGTTTTTCGTATTTCATTTTTTCGCGTCTCTGACGCGATTTTCTTTTTTCCGCGCCGAAGAATAAAAACTTGGATCGCGATATTCTTGATTTATTCACATGTTCTAATATATAATATATAAGAATATCATTAACGCACAGAAGGACCGATACTATGAGCAAAAAGCAAAGTGGATCCGATAAAAACGAAAATTCGGTATACAAAGAAAAGATCAGATCTCTGCAAAGGCGTCTCGTCGCGCAGCAGCAGACGTTACGCGCAAAAGGATTGCCGATCATCGTGCTTGTCGAAGGATGGGCTGCCGCGGGCAAGGGCAGTCTGATAAATTCTCTGATCAGCGAGCTTGACCCGCGCTTTTATAACGTCACCTCGCTTCCCGTAACGCCGGAAGCGCAGATGCGTTATCCCTTTCTCTACCCTTACGCCAAAGCGCTGCCGGAAAACGGCAAGATAATGTTTTTCGATTCCGGCTGGATGGAGGACTGCGTACGCAGATACGTGCGCCGCGAGATAACGGCCGAGGAGTATAAAAAGCGCGTTCGCGCCGTAAACGAGTTCGAGCGTCAGCTCCGCGACGGCGGTTATCTGATTCTCAAGATCTTTCTCGATATAGACAGCGAAGAACAGCGTAAAAGGATGCGTATTCTCCGCGATAACTATGAAACGGAATGGCGCGTAACCGAGGAGGATCTCTGGCAGCACCGCGAATACGGGCAGTTCCGTAAATGCTACGAGTCCTTTATGGAAAAGACGGGAAAGCTGATACCGTGGCACGTCGTGGACGGAACGCGCAGGAACGCGACTTACGAGTCGCTTTGCCTTCTGACCGAGCTGACCGACAGATCGCTTGAAGAAGGGCGTTTCAACGGCAAGCCTTTCAAAGAGGATTTTCCGCTTTTGCGTATGCCGAAGCTCTCGGAGGTCGATCTTTCGCCCGTCATGCCGGACGAAGAGTACGGCAAACAATTAAAGATACTTCAGAACCGTCTGGGAGAGCTTCACAATATCGTTTACCGCAAAAAGATACCTGTGATCCTCTGCTACGAGGGCTGGGACGCCGCCGGAAAGGGCGGCAATATACGCCGCATAGCGAAGCCGCTCGATCCGAGAGGATTCGACGTTATACCGATCGCGGCTCCGGAGCCGCACGAGCTTGCCCGCCACTATCTGTGGCGTTTCTGGACGAGTCTGCCGAAAAGCGGTCATATCCGCGTTTTCGACCGTACCTGGTACGGCCGCGTAATGGTGGAGCGGCTTGAAGGCTTCTGCACCGAAGACGACTGGAAACGCGCCTTCAACGAGATAAACGAATTCGAACGTCAGCTGACGGACTGGGGCGCTGTCGTGATCAAGTTCTGGATCCACATCGACCAGGATACGCAGCTGGCCCGTTTCACCGACCGCCAGAACACGCCGGAGAAGCAGTGGAAG
>CACYEW010000324.1 GCA_902773455.1 uncultured Ruminococcus sp. | reverse complement strand
CGGGCCTTGTGTTCAGAGCCAAGACCCTGGTCAACTACTGCCCCCACTGCAAAGTTGTCCTTTCTAACGAGGACTCCCAGGGCGGCAAGTGCGACGTCTGCCACAGCGACGTCGTTCAGCTGCCGAAGGACGTTTGGTACCTTAAAATAACCGAATACGCCGACAAGCTGCTCGAAGGGCTCGACTCGGTCGACTATCCCGACAGTATAAAGCAGCAGCAGATCACCTGGATCGGCAAATCGACGGGAGCGTTCGTCAATTTTGAAGTCGACGGCACAGGCGAAAAACTGCAGATATATACGACGAGATGCGATACGCTCTACGGCGTGACCTTCATGGTCATGGCGCCGGAGCATCCGATGCTCGACAAGTATAAAGATATGATAAAGAACTGGGACGAGGTCGAAGCGTACAGAGAGGTCTGCGCGAAAAAGACCGAATTCGAACGCACTCAGCTCGTAAAAGAAAAGACCGGCGTAAAGCTCGACGGCTTTGCGGCGATCAACCCCGTCAACGGCAAAAAGATACCCGTTTTCATAGCCGACTACGTTATGATGGGCTACGGCACGGGCGCGATAATGGCGGTCCCGGCGCACGATCAGCGCGACTGGGAATTCGCAAAGAAATTCGGCGTCGATATCATTCAGGTAATAGAGGGCGGAGACGTCGAAAAAGAAGCCTACGCCGGCAACGGAAAGATGATAAACTCCGGCTTTTTGAACAAATACGACAACAAAGCCGATTCGATCGCCGCGATGCTCGAATACCTTGCCGAAAAAGGCATCGGCTCAAAGGGCGTTCAGTATAAAATGAAAGACTGGGCGTTCAACCGCCAGAGATACTGGGGCGAGCCGATACCGCTGATCCACTGCCCGCATTGCGGCACGGTGGGCGTGCCTTACGACGAGCTGCCTCTCGTTTTGCCGGACGTGGAGAATTTCGAACCCGGCACCGACGGTCAGTCGCCTCTTGCGCGCATCCCGTCTTTCGTCAACTGCAAATGCCCGAAATGCGGCGCCGACGCAAAGCGCGAAACGGATACGATGCCGCAGTGGGCGGGTTCTTCATGGTATTTCCTCCGCTTTATCGATCCGCATAACGACAAAGAATTCGTAAACAAGGAAAAACTCAAATACTGGATGCCGGTAGACTGGTATAACGGCGGTATGGAGCACGTAACGCGCCACCTGCTCTACTCGCGCTTCTGGCACAGATTCTTATACGACATAGGCGAGGTCAATACGAAAGAGCCTTACGCAAAGCGTTCTTATCAGGGCCTGATCCTCGGTCCGGACGGCAACAAGATGAGCAAATCCGCCGGCAACGTCATCGACCCGCTCGATATCGTTGAAAAATACGGAGCAGACACGCTCCGCACCTACGTTCTGTTCATGGGCGACTACACCGCCGCCGCGCCGTGGAACGACGATTCGGTCAAAGGCTGCAAGCGCTTCCTCGACCGCGTTTCCGCTCTGACGGACATAATGAACGCCAAAGAAGAAGATCCGAAGCTCGAATCGCTTCTCCACAAGACGATCAAGAAGGTCGGCGAAGATATCGAGGCGATGAAATACAACACCGCGATAGCCGCGCTGATGACGCTGATCAACGAGTTTTACAAAGCCGGCAGCGTAACGAAAGCGGATCTTGAAACGTTCGTACTGCTCCTCTCTCCGTTCGCTCCGCATCTTTGCGAAGAGATGTGGTCGTCGCTCGGTCACAAAACGCTCTGCGCGCAGACGAAATGGCCCGAATACGACGAAGCGAAGACAGTGGACGCGACGGTCGAGATCGGCGTGCAGATCAACGGCAAATCGAGAGGCACGGTGGTCATACCGAAAGACGCCGATAAAGATACGGCGGTAGCCGCCGTCAAAGACTCCGACCGCTTCGCCGCCCTGCTCGACGGCAAACAGATCGTGAAAGAGATCTACGTTCCCGAAAGGATAGTCAATCTCATTATAAAATAAGAAAAAATAAAATAAAGATCGCGCCGGATCAAAAAGCGAAGCGGGCGTTCGGCGCGGCGTGATAAGGAAGTATTATGTATAAACTTTGCCGCGCCGAAAATGAAGACGCCCGCAAGCGGGCT
>CACYEW010000323.1 GCA_902773455.1 uncultured Ruminococcus sp. | reverse complement strand
TCTTAAAGTGGGCGACAAGATCGACCTCGAAGGCTTCCTCTACTGGTACAACGGCGCCAACCCGCACATCACCTCCGTCAAAGCCGCCGAATAATCGGAACAAAAAATTCCCGCATCATTTGCGGGGATTTTTTATTCTGTTTTTAAGAAATACCGTTTTGACGGATTTTCGCGGATGTATTTGACCGTATCGATATAATCATCACGGCTGCGGATCACATGTTCGAAAAAAGATGTCTGAAACAGCTTGCCCGTAAAACCGAGCTTGCGGCATTCTCTCGTCGTCAGAGATTTGTACGTGCATACGATATCCATCAATGTAGGGCGGGGGCTTGCCCCCGCCGCTTCATTATTCAAAATAAAAATCGCGTGGATATGGTCGGGCATTATAACGTACTCGTCAACGGTCAGGCACGGAAATCTTTCCGAAAGAAGAAACAGCTGATCTTTTGCCGCTTTACCGTATTTCGACAGTAAAACGCGGATCTCCGCGTTATCGGCGGGAGCAAGCCCCCGCCCTACGATACGCGACAGGATATTCTTCCTATCCTGAACGCAAACCGTAATGAAATATGCGCCCGCCGAGCCGTAATCGTAATGATCCAATCGCGGATGCTTTCTTTTGGGCAGAGTATTATCATTCATTGAAAATCACTGTAGGGCGGGGGCTTGCTCCCGCCGCTGTTTGCAGAATCAAAAGAGGATCAAACGTATTTTGAAAACACCGTTACGTAGCGGCAGTCGAAGTTTACGTTCGTAATTGAGGCGTAAGGAATATCATACGGCTCTTCTACCCATACGCCGTCGGCGTCGAAATGCTTGAAAACGACTTTGTTTTTCAGCACTTTTACGATCCTGCCTATCCAAAAATCCCAGTCTTCATCGTCTTTATCGGCGTGTTCGATTATGATGTTTTTGCCGTACGCCTGAAGCGACAGAAATACGCTTCTCCAGTCGGTAAGGTCTATATCCGGAAACGAAAGGCCCTCAAGAACTCCTTCTTTTTCAACGATCCGCCTGCAAGCGTTTTTAACTGTACCGATTTTTTTAAGATCGCGGAAGCGCCTTATCGAAAAACCGTCGAGGATGAAATCATCTTCTTTGGCATACATAAACAGTTTATCGCCCGCCTTCAGCGGAAAACAATATCTTTCGTATGCGTCGTATTTCATCCGAATCTCCAGAATGGGTCTTGAACTTATCGAATTTTTGTTTTTTTTTTTCATTTCGGATTTTTTCATATACAGCCTCCTCAGTTGTCCGCTCTGTTATAACCGTTTTTCATATGTACGCTCGCGTCGCGGAGGATGCTGTTCATGGCGAGAGCGGTTTGCTCTTTTGCCATTTTCGCGATCTTTTCGTTGCATTCTTCGCAGAGCGTGTAATCGTTCGATTCTTTCATTTTGCGGTCGTATTCGAGTATCAGCCGTCTGCCCTCGGCTACGGTCTTTGCGTGATATCTCTCGATGAACTGTACGCAGGTGCCGTAATTCGGATCTGCAAGAGCGCCGATAAGCCTGCTCGCCCAGTAGAAGTTTTCGGTCGAAACGTCGGGCTTCACGTCCGAGAAATACGAAGGTATCTTCGATACGGAGGTGTAAAGCGGTATCATCGTCGAGAACGTCGTCGAACCGAAGCAGATCCATTCGACGCCTTTGAGCGCCTCCGGCTGATCGCCTCTTATCTGACAGATCGAGGTGTCGCCCGTACGGTTGATGCCGATGGAACGGTACGTGCCGCGAACGCCGGTGTTATGACTCGTGTACGGATCGTACGGCGTGCCCTGATAGTGCGACGAGAGCATATATTTGACGTCTTCGACCGTGATCTTTCTGTCGGGAACGAGGCACCACGGGATATTGTCCGATTCGGGCGTGAATTCGGCGTGCTCTCCGTCCCATTTATGCGAATACGGCGTGAGATATCTGCCCATGAACCACGCTCTCGGAGTGTTGTAGCAGTGGTCTGAATCGCTGTGCGAGCCGAATATATCGCGCAGATCGGACCTTTTGCCCGTATTGCAGTCGAGACCGTTTTCCTTTATGAAATCGAGCATATCGGCAGAGCACATATGCGCTTTCTTTTCGCCGAGAGCGTCGTCAAAATCGAAATCGTCCGTACCGAAGCGGTTGGGCATTATCACGCACGCCTCGTCCGGCACGCGCTTTGCGATCCAGTGATGACCGCCTATCGTTTCGAGCCACCATATCTCGTTTTCGTCGTTGAAGGCGATGCCGTTGCATTCGTAAGTACCGTACTTCTCAAGCAGGGAAGCGAGGCGGATGACGCCTTCTCTCGCCGTTTTTATATACGGGAGCACGATCGAAACGATGTCTTCCTCGCCTATACCGCCGGGAACGTCTTTTTCTTTCTTCGTTTTCGCTTTCTGCAGCGTCACGAGCGGATCGGCGGCGAGCACGCGGGGATTCGTCGTTATCGTTTCGGTCGCGGTAATACCGACGTTTGCCGTGTTGATGCCGGTCGCGCCCCATATACCGTGCGAAAGGTCCACGTTCGGGCAGCAGGTGTAGCCGAGCGGATCGTCCGGAAGATCGATCTCGACCTTCGAGATCACGCTTTTGTATTTTTTCGGTTGTTTTTCGGGACTCACGACCACGAGCTTTTTAACCTCGTAAAATCCGTCGTCGGTCCTCGCTATCAGCGTTGAATTGTCGTTCGTCGCTTTTTTGCCGACGAGTACCGTTGTGCAAGCCATAATTGCCTCCGTCAGAGTTTTTTCTTATTCTATCACCGCAGAGCCGCTTTGTCAACCGTATTTGCAAAGCGCGGCGCAAAAAACGGCGTAAAAGCCGCATGAAATGAAATAATTTTTGAAAAATCTCAATTTTTTGAAAAAAAACTCTTGTAAAATCGGAATTTATAGTTTATAATATCCGTGTATAAACATATTCGATAAATATTTGTGAGGAGATACGGACATGGCTATAGAACAGGATACTATGAAAATAACGGTCGTCGGAGTAGGCTGCGGAGGAAATAACTCCGTTTGCCGCGTGGCGGATATCAAACCGACCGGAGTTACATACTACGGTATAGACACCGATACGAAGCCGCTCAGATCCAACGCGGTAAAACCTGTCGCGATCGGCGTGAAACGCGGCAACGGCAGAGGCTGCGGCGGCAGCGCAGAAGCGGGCAAAGCCGCGGCGGAAGAAGATTACGCAGTTTTATGCTCTTTGTTTGAAGATACGGTGGTCGCGTTCATAGCCGCCGGCCTCGGCGGAGGCACGGGCTCCGGCGCGGCGCCGACAGTTGCGAAAGCCGCGCGTGAAGCGGGCGCTCTGACGATATCCGTCGTTACGAAGCCGTTTGCTTTCGAAGGCTCGCGCAGAATGAATACGGCGCTTACCGGTCTTGAAGAGCTCCGTAAATATTCCGACGCGATAATAGTTATTCCGAATGAAAACGTAAAGAATTCGACCACGCAGAAGATCACGTTTGCAAACGCTTTCCGTCTTATCGACGACGTTTTGTGTGAGAGCGTTCTTTCCGTGCTCGAGATACTTACCAAGGCGATGCTCATCAATATCGACATCGCGGATATCAACGCCGTTCTTCGCAACTCCGGCGATATATTCATCGGCAACGCCGTAGCCGAAGGAACAGACAGAGCGAACAGACTCATCGCCTCCGCGACGAAGAATAAAAAAAAAAAAAAAGGCATGAACGACGCGAAGGGCCTTATTATATATCTCTCCGCAAACCGTTCCGTATCGCTTGAAGAAGTGAACGAAATATCCGATAAGATCGCCGAAGCCGCCGCTCCCGACGCGAATATCATCTGGGGCTTCGATTTCGACGACACGCTCGGAGATATGATAAAGGTATCGATCATAGCGTCGAACGTAAAATAAACCGAACGTAATAAAAGCCTTCGCATCAGCGGAGGCTTTTTTGCGTTATGACGTTTCTTAAACGAACTTTAGGAGCCGCTTCGCGACTTGTTTGCGGCTATGCTGCCTTTGGGGGCGCGGCTGGCTGACGCGAAGTAAAAGGAAAAAGCGAATAGTGAATAAGGTTATCGGTTTCTGCACAAATATGATCTCGCGGCGGTTCAAGCCGATTTCATCCCGGATCATTC
>CACYEW010000322.1 GCA_902773455.1 uncultured Ruminococcus sp. | reverse complement strand
TTTTTCCGGGTCGGTGAATTCCTTGTTTTCGCCGTACCAGTAGTAAACGCCGTCAAGATACGTCAGAGAACCGCCGTGCGCCTGTATGCGTTCGCCTTTAGTGTCGAGCCAGACCTGCCCCGGCCTTATGCAGTCATACTTTTTCATTTTATCACCTTTCTATCATCACGAAAACGCCTTCGGCGATATCGAGCGATACGGAATATTCGCCGTTTACTTTTTCAAGCGCCGTTTTCCCGCCGTTTTTCCATACCGTGACTTTGTAATCGCCGTCAAGTGTGAAGCTGAAACCGGCTTTGGTATTCTTATTGACGTTGTTCATATTGACTGCCGTGAAAGCGTAACCGTCCCCGTCCTTTTCTTCAAAACAACCGAAGAGGAGAGGATCGTCTGATCTGATTTCTTTTATTACGCTGAAACCGTTATACTGATTGTCAAACTGAGCGTACGCGAATTTCGTTTGACCGCAGTTTTTATTGAAAGCGCCGACGTTTTTATATTTCGCGTAATCGTCCGATATCGCGAGTATCTCAAAGTCCGCCTTTTTGGCCGCGTCGTATATCTCCGTGGTTTTGCCGTCGACTACGAGGCCGTAGCTGTTGTTCCAGGAATAGACAAAATGCAGAAAAGTCTTGACCCCGAACGATAATCCGACGTACATCTGCCATCTGAGATCGGAATAATTCGGTATCCACGAACCGCCGTCGTAATCCGTTGACTGTATATACAGCCAGAAATCGCGGTCATATTTACGGCACTCCGAGGCGAATATATCCATGTTTTTCAGATATTCGGTATATATCTTTTTCGTCTTTCCGCTTGAGCGGTAGGGATATATATCGACGCACATATAGTCGCCTTTTACAGCTTCGGCATACGCTTCAACGTATTTTTTATAAAGCTCCGGATCGGAATCGTAATACGCGATCTGAGCCGCGTTTGCTCCGTATTTCAGCTGAGCGGCGTTCGCATACATCGGTAAAAGATTATAATAACACAGCTTTCCGGGAAGCGAAGCGTTATAGAATTCGGTCAGGGAAGCCATTCTTCCGTATTCGTCCGATCCCGGTTCGTCGTAGATCATATTGCCTAAATAAGAATCGTAATCGTAATATTCGTAACAGGACGCCGGGATCGGGTCGGGTCTTGACGCGTTGCACTTTACCGGAGAGTAATTGTATCTTATCAGCTTCACTCCGTATTTTCTGCCGTCGTTCAACACCGTACGCATTATATCGGCCTGCTCGAGATCGCCGAGGTTTATGAGAAGCGAAAGCCCGGCGTCGGCAAACGTCTTTACCGTATCTTCGTTGATCTTGAAATTAAAGTGAGACCACGCTCCGATCGTTATGCCGTCTTTATCCGTAATATTCGATTTGAGAACGGGCTGACCGAGCACGGCTTTTATAAGCCTTGTCACTATCGAAGCGAATTCTGCGCCCGACAGAGTTTTTGCGTTGATATCGGTTATCACACCGCTGCATACCGCGAGATTTTCCGCGTCTGAAAGCCCTTTTACCGAAAGCGTTTTATCAGTATGGACGGACAGATCGGATCTCTTTAATAAAGAGCCGATGAGCTGCGCGGTGAATTCAGCGTCGGCCGGATCTTTAAGATCGTCGGTATTCGCCGGCGGCAGTATTTCTTCGAAAACGCCGAACAGTATCGCCGTCGCTCTGTCTTTTGTTATTTTTTCAGCTTTGAGGTCGGCTTCGGTCATTACTCCGCGTACGGTGACGAAATCGGCGTCCGTTTCAACTTTTTTATCGGGGTATGAAAGCGAATATTCGCCCGCCGCAGAGGCAAGGTAAGTGACGAATCCGACGGAGTTGACGTAAGAGACCGGCACGACGGTCTCTTTTCCGTCCGCTTTACGCACGACGACCGGCGTTACGCCGTCCCTGATCTCAGCCGCCGCGCTTTGAATCATCAGATAATCCGCCGAATTGTAACCGTCGGACAGAGTATTGCCCGGCAAAACGGCTTTTGCAAAGTCTTTTGAAAACGTAACGGATTCGGAATAGTCCGGTCCCGCCGAGTCGTCGAGGAACACCTGCGCGTCCTCTTCCGTCTTGAAAAATCCTACGCGGTCAAGGTATATGACGGCTTTTTTGTCGAGAGCTCCGCCGTTGATCGGGTCTATCCGAAACGCCGTGATAACGCCTTCCCAGAACGCGTTTTTACGCATATCGGTTATCACGTTCGTCCACGCGCCGCGGTTGCTGACGTTAAGCCAGGTAAGTCCGTCGTCGCTGAAAGAAGGATGGTTTTCCGAGGTGACGAAAAACACGCCCTGGTTATAAGTCGATTTTACGCTGTATCTGTACGCGACGAACGGATATTCCTGCGAGTCGAACCGTTCGGATTCGGCAAACGAGCAGTATATCATCGGGTCGTGATTGGTAGGTACCATTTTGAGCACGTTGAATTCTTTCGATACCTCCGCGCCGGACGTGGCCCATTTCGTCTGTTTTTTATTGTCCGCAAACAGGTAGGCGTGCGTATCGTCGTATGGCGGTACGTACGGCTCTTCCGTCGCCGCCTCCGTTTCGGTTTCGTCCGTTACCGTGTTTTCGGTATCGGACGCTTTTTCCGTCAGGCGTTCAGCCGTTTCCGTATCCGCGGCGGTCGTCGCGGCGGGCGCGTTCTGACCGCACGAAGGCAGAACGAGCATGAACAGCGCAAGCGCGAGCGCGGCGAGCTTTACCGGAATTGAATGTTTTGACATACGCTTTCTCCGATCTGTAAATTCCGATTATAGTATACAACAAAATGTTTGACTTTTAAAGCCGAATATGTTAAAATTGTAAAAAATCGCGGTTTTGATATGAAAAAATCAATTAAACGCGTTAATGATGAGACTTTTTCCCCCGGTCCCCGGGTATATATTGCGAAAGCGCTTATCAAAGAAGAAAGGAGGCGCGGCGTGACAAAAGAAGAACTCGCTTTGAAATTCAAAGATCAAAGAAATAAACTATACGTCGCGGCTCTGTCCGTGACGAAAAACGCGCAGGACGCCGAAGACGCCGTTTCAAACGCGTTTCTGCGCGCGCTTAAACGCGCCGATAAACTTGATATCGGGCAAAACGTCGACGCGTGGCTCGTCAAGACCGTAATGAACGAGGCGAAACGGCTCAGATCGTCGCAGAGATATTACGAGAATATCGACGATCTGTACGACGCGTTTGAAGACGACGGCAGAGCGGAGAAAAACGTCGTGTTTTTCGATATGTTAAGCTCCGCCGGGCTGAATTTCAAATGCCGCAGGATCTTCGTTTTGAGATTTCTTTACGGCTATACGCTCGAAGAGATCGCCGGCGTTACCGGCGCGCCGTTGTCAAGCGTCAAATCGGAGTATTACAGGGGACTTGAAAAGATTAAGAAAACGGAGGGGATCAAGTGAAAAACAAAGATTATTCGAAGCTCGAAGCCGAGCTTTGCGAAGGTTATAAAGATCTTTTGTCGGGCGTTAAATACGAGCTTCCGTCACAACCCCGGATGAAGAAAAAAGAACGCTCCGGCGCCGGAGCGAAGATAATATACGCGGTCTTATCGGCGGCGGCTCTCGCCGCAGTCATAATAGGCTTGAGCGCGGTATCGAATTATATGAAGAATTATCAGCCGCCCGCCGGTAAGGCGGATACGTCGGCTGTCGCGGAAAAGACGGACACGGCGACCGAAGCCGATACGGTCAAACGGACGGAAGAACAGACCGAGGCGCATACGGACGATCATAACGGCGCGGCCGATACGGTTTATATAGAAGAATACTGGAGCGGCAGGGAGCTGCCTGACGACACCGAAAAGGCGCTGCGTATGATCTACGACGAATCGGCGGCGCTCTGTACGTCCGGTAAAAAGATATTGATAAAACGACCGTCAGCGGCGAAAAACGAATCGGGCGAGGTTTTGAGAACGCTCGAAAAAAGGTATTCATACAGAAATCTGAGTAATATGACAGCCGTCAGAGGTTTGAATCCGGATGATTACATCTATAATGAAGAGTATTTTTACGTTATGAATTCAAAAAGTATTTATGATATATATTTTATATTCATTGCGTCCGTCGAGACGTTTACGGAGTATTACGTCGACGCCGATCCGAATTACAGTTATCATTTGGACAGAATGCAGTTCACATATCTGAAATTCTCTTCGGAATTCAAAAAAGCCGGTTACGCGTCGTTAGACGAATATCTGAAAGAGAAACCGTACGGCTGTATGTTCGTATCGTACGTCGGAAGCGGGATATTCGATTATTCGGATTACGGCGTGAAAAATAAAAAGATCGATCTGTTCGGCTGGTACGCCGATAACGTGCCCGACGCCGCAAGCGTTGCCGAAAGCATCGACGTAACCGTAATAAGCCCGACGGGAGACGAATATAAATACGGCGACGAGGTTTATATCAACGTGAACGTCAAAAACGTTTCGGACGCGTCGATCCTTTTCGTACCCTCGGATTACGGGCTGAGAATACGCATGTCGCCGGAGTACGGAGGCATGTTCGTTCCCGACGAATACGTCGAGACCGTCCCGTCCCACAACGTCGATTATCTCGATCCCGGCGAGAGCTTCCTCGTTACGCTGAAAGTCACGCTTGCAGACAGCCTTTGGCTCGGTCCTTACGGACTTGAAGTTGAATATCCGGGCGGCGGTAAATACACATCAAATGTTTTCTCGATAGTACTGATAGAAAGCGAAGCGCAGGGGCCGTTCATACCGTCGGCGCACAGCGTGGAAGAATGTATCGACAGGTACGTAACATCCGCAAAGGAAAGAACGGCGATATATAAAAATCTGCAAAACGAACGCGGTACAGAGACCGTCGACTATATCGTAAATCATTACTTCGCTGAGACCGACGCGTACAAACGCGCCCTTATGAGCATGCTGTTTTACGAGGCGGTGGAAAACGACGGCTATTTTACCGAACGTCTTATTGATCCTTTCGATCTGTGGGATCTTATCAGCGTCGACAGCGGCAGCGGAAGAATAACGTCAGGCACGATGTTCGACCACGCCGAAAAAGCCGCGGCGATACTGCAGGGTTATACGGAGCTTGCAGAAGAAGGCGCGAAAGATCTGCAGAGATGTCAGGTCGAGACGGATCATCCTCTGACTTATAAGCTGCTTTGCGCCGTCGGTTTCGACGGGTATAAGCCCGGCGGACCGGACGCGGCGTTTTACGCGCGCGGCGCGATAAAAGCGGCTGCCGAACTGTTCTATGCCGTGAGATACGGTAATCCGCCGACTGAATTGTATAAAGAACCGGGAGGAAACAATTACTCCTATGAGATACAGCTCGA
>CACYEW010000321.1 GCA_902773455.1 uncultured Ruminococcus sp. | reverse complement strand
TCTTTGAACCTTTCGGTAAATTCGGGCGACGGTTTGAACGTCTGTCTGTGATCTATCTTTACGGGGTAAGGATATACCCATATCCCGCACTGACCGGACGTGACGCACGCCTCGGTTCCCGATACTATCGACGGGAGCCTGAAAAAGTCCTCCTGGTCGCTTACCGACTGAAGTCTGAAATGAGAGAGCGTCTCGTTATCGGATCTCATGGCGCCGCTGCCGCAGTTTTCAAGCACGAGATCGGGAAATTCAGCTTGAAGTTCGTCGATAAACGAGTAAAACGCGGCGGTATGCTCGTGAAGCGAAGCCGCTCCGTCCGGATCGATACCCGCTCCGGTATTGGCGTTATAGTCGTTCTTGATATATCTAACGCCCATATCGTACAGAGCTTTTACGCGGGATCTCAGATATTCGCGTACGCCCGGATTTCTGAAATCGTAAAGGCATCTGTCCCCTCCTATACGGCGGCCGTGACGGTAAAGGAGATATTCGGGGTGTTCTTTCACGATCTCTGCGCCGGATCCGACGGATTCGAATTCGAACCATATACCGGGCTTCATCCCGAGAGAGATGATACAGTCGAAAATGCCCTGCAAGCCCCCTTCGCCGAAAAGTCCGTCGTTTATAAGCCACATACCGAGATCCTTCAGCTCGTCGCCCTGCACTCCGTACCAGCCGGCGTCCATTATATAGTATTCGCATCCGAGCTCCGCCGCGGTTTTTACAAGCGGCAGAGTTTTTTCTTTCGTAGGAAGAGCCCATAACGCGTTCATATAGTCGTTATAGCAGACGAAGGGAAGATCTTCTCCGCCGTGAAGCTCCGATCTTGAAAAAGAGAGCATCGCAAGAGCGTCTTCGAAACCGCCTTTTATATACCCGACGACGGAGCGGCACGTTTTGAGCGACTCCCCGGGTAAAAGCTCCTTATGAAAACCGTCGTTATTTTCAAGGCAGTCGGTCGTCATTATTACTATCTCCGTATCGTCGCGGTAGCCTCTTATGCCGCAGTTCACGCACCAGCCGTGACCGCACAGTATCTCGGCAAAAAAGCACTCGTTTTGCTCCGTATCTTCGACTATCACGAGCGGCTCGAAGCGGCAGGTGCTCCAACTGCTTTTCGATTCGAGGCGGAAAGAAGACTGCGAGCCGTGATTATACGTTTTGTAAAGTCCCGCTTCCTCCGCCGTCACGTGCCGCCACTGAGCCTCGCCGCACCAGCAGCTTTCGGCGTAGTGGATAATGAATCTGTTCTTTTTCCACGGCTTCGGACCTTCTTTGCCGACGCCGCAGAGAAACGCGGAGCTCAAAAGCTCGACGGAAAGAGGCGAGTCTCCGTCGTTTCTTATTTCGGTCGACTGAACGACCGCTCCGCATTCAAGTTCTTTATGATCGACTCTTACGGCGGCGTTATATTTCTGCAGGTTGAAAACTCCGTCCGACGTCTCGGAAGGCTCCGCGCCGCCCGAAAAATAGTACGCGTTATACTCGGCGTTGCATCTTGCGTAAAACCGCGGTTTATATTCGTATGCCATAACAAACTCCGTTTTTTTGTTTATTATAGCATCAATTTATCCCCAAGTCAAGAGTATGGCAGCCGTGATCGAACGGAAAATAAGACAGATCCGTCGGCAAACCGTCGAGCGAGGTCTGCTTTTTCACGTTTTCGGCTTTGACGGTGTATTCCGTGCCGTGCCGCCTTATGATCAGCGTGAAACGCGGCAGATCCGAGCAGAAGCGCGGATTTATCTCAAAACCGCCGCCGTATTCCCTGTACCCGAGCAGATGCTCGAGCACCGCGCAGAAATACCACGAAGCGGATCCGGTATACCAGCTCCAGCCGCCTCTGCCGTAAACGCCTTCCGCGGTGTAGATATCCGCCGAAAAAACGTAATTCTCAACGCCGTACCGCGTATCGCCGATACGGTTTAACGGATTTACCGCCCGCAGTATCTCAAATCCGCGCCCGGTCTGACCGGCGTGCAGATATCCCATCGCGCCCCATATCGCGCCGTGAGTGTACTGACCGCCGTTTTCTCTTATTCCGGGAGGATAAGAGGCTATATATCCTATTCCGGGCTCGAGATCGAACGGCGGATAAAACAGTCTGAAAATACCGTTTTCGCGGTCGAAAAGCATTTCGTACGCCGAGTCGAGCGAACGTTTGACACGTTCCCCGTCTTCCGAAAGAAACGCCGCGGCGGCTTGCGGCAGTATATCGATCTCGCATACGGGATCGCCCGATCTGCCGAAGGGTTCGCCGTTATCGAGATATCCTCTGATATAATGATCTCCGTCAAAACCGTGCTTTTCCGCCGCGGCAAGCAAAGACGCGGCGAGCTTTTCGTATCTGAGGTAAGAAGCGTCTTCTTTCAGGCGGCATAACGACGCAAGCGTTACCAGCGCGGAAGCGGCGAAAAACGAAAGCCATACGCTCTCGCCGCGGCCTTTTATACCGGCCTCGTTCATACCGTCGTTCCAGTCTCCGCCTCCGATGAGACAAAGGCCGTGAGATCCGGCGGCGATCCTTCCCGCCGCCTTTTTGCAGTGTTCGAGCACCGTTCCGAGCGTTTCGGACGGGCAGGCGGCTTCATACCTGTCGCGCTCGTCATCCGAAAGCAAAGCGGAGGAAAGATATCTGACTTTTATATCAAGTATCTTTGCGTCTCCCGTGACGGCGATATATTTGCCGACGGCGACGATAAGCCAGAGCATATCGTCGCTGCATCTCGTACGCACTCCGGTACCGTCGGAGCTGTGGAACCAGTGCATAACGTCGCCTTCTTCGTATTGATGCGCGGCGCATCTCAGAATATGAGCCTTAACGTCGGACGGAGAGCCGTAGACGTTACACAGACAGTCCTGAAGCTGATCGCGAAATCCGTACGCGCCGCTCTGCTGATAATATCCGCACCGCGCGAACGTGCGGCAGAATAACGACTGGTAAGGCGCGTATTCGTTGAACATAAGATCGAGAGTCCTGTCGGGACTGTGAAGCGAAAAAGGCGATAAAACCCGCTTCACTTTAGCCGCGTAACGAGCTTCGACTCCGTTTTTTGCGTGAAGCATATGATCAAGGCAAGCCTTCGACTTTACCGCGCCGACCGAAAACGTGCATTCGTGCGCAAATTCGGCGTTCACGGTAAGCGTTTCTCCGTCAAAGGAGGCTTTTGAATTCGCCGTAACGTTTATGAAAAACTCAGGTCTTTCGGGTTCCAGAGCGTTCGATACGAAAACGGTGTTTCTGCTTTCGTGAAATCTGAGGCTCCCGTTCACGAAATTCTCGCCGATAACGGGCTTTGCGATATATTTTACAGAGCATTCCGCCGGATATCTGATCTTTACCGTCTTATAAGGCAGAACAGGATCGACCGCGATCTTTACCTCGTATTCTTCGCCGTTGATACGCCCGACCCATTCGGCGGAACAGAGATGAAATCGGCATTCGTAAGCCGACGAAAACAGTTCATGGGAAGCGCCGTCCTTACACAGGATTATCTGTTCGGAAGCTCCTCCCGGAACCGTGTCGTGCCGGGTAAGCTTCATCATACGGCAGTTTTCACCGAATGAGAAGCCGCCGCTCCTGTCGGTGACGAGCGCGCCGAACACGGAATTCGCATATACGAAGCTCTGCGGCGCGAAGCTTCTGCCGGACGGTATGATAACGGCGCCGTTTACGACGCTCACGGGCTTATCCGAATAAAAGCTTTTGGCCGCGTAAAGCGCCCCGGCGGGAGGCGGCACAGGACGGCTCGTTTTCATATCCGAAGCGCATACGAAATAAAAGCAGAGACCGTAAAGCACTTCCGCCGTCTCGCGGTCTGCTTCGAACGCAAAGATCCGCTCTCCGACAAGCGCCGACAGCCCGAGCGAACCGATCAGGCGGTTAAGCTCTTTTTTCTTTTTGCAGTAATACGAATCGTCTCCGTCGTATATTATCACGGTATCGAAACCGATCCCGCAGACGAGCGCCCGTACCGCGACCTGAGCGTAACGCGGAAAGACCGTCTTCATCCGGCTCATACCGTATTCGCCGCGGCAGTCGATCAGCAGTATCGGCTTTTGACCCGAAATACCGGCTCGGTACAAAAGTCCCCTGTACGATCTGTCAAGGCGGATCGGCGCGGTCTTCGGCTCGGGATGCAGAAAGCATTTGAGAACGCTGCAGAACAGCTGTGTTTCGACCGGCGGCAGAGAGCGCGGATACGGCCGCGGTAAAACGCCTCTTTTTCCGACAGCCGCGTAAAGCTGAGCTTTCGACGCGTCGGCGGAAACGCCGAAGGCGATATAAAATTTTACGCTTCCGCGGTCGGTCTTTATCAGAAGACGCGGAAAAACGCACGCGCCCGCTGCGTCTGAACGCTCGGTAAAAAACAGTTTTTCGATGCTTTTGCCGTAAAAAGAATCTGCGCGGCACAAAAACGTAAGCGGAAGAACGCGGTCCGAGCTTACGGCGGCGACCGAGACCGAATAATTCCGACCGCCCGATCGGTTCGTTACGGTCAGAACGCCGTTTTCGTATGACGAGGTAACGAAAACCGCCGAATAAGCGGCGTGACGGCGATATTCGTCAGGATTTGAGAGTATCGGCTCGAAGCAAAGAGCGCATCCGTCCTGCGAGCATGATACGTCGACCGTGAACGCCTCCTGATCCGGTGATACGCTCAGTACGGCGGCGGCGCCGTCTTTGCGGTATTCGATTCCGGTTTCCGAAAAAGAACAGGGGTACGAAAACAGATCGAAAACACTGTATCCGCGGCATAAAAGCGAAAGACGGCGCAGAAGACCCGCGTTATGATCGCAGATGCAGACGTCTTTTCTGTATAAACCCGTACCGTGACCGTCGGCTGTGACCGTGCAGACGGTATTCGTTACCGCCGCCGCGTCCGCTTTGAACTCTTCGGCGCAGACGCGCTGAGGCTTTTTCACACCTGTTTCGGCGCGCCGGCGTTCGATCGGAGGCGTATCCGGCATTTTCTCGTATAAAAGCGGCAGATAAGCGGATATGCGCTTGTCGGAGCAGAAGCGTTTTACGAATATATCTCCGCATATCGCGTTCGCCGCCGCGACGATGCTCATACCGATATGATGCGCCATAAAACAACCGATCACGGCGTGACCGCCTCCGACGCGCGATTTCGTCAGATCTATCGCCTCGTAAAAGCCGTATTCGCCGTACATGCCGAGAGCTTTCATATTGAGAAGCGATCTCTCCGCGGCTTTGCTTCTGCAGAGCATGAGAAAATCGGAATAGGGGCAGAATACGAGTTCGCCGCCGTGTTCGCAGAGAGCGGCGCTTTGTACGCCGTGGGCTTTGTACTGATAATTCATTTTTCGATCGAACGCGAAATAACAGGATTCCGATATGCCG
>CACYEW010000320.1 GCA_902773455.1 uncultured Ruminococcus sp. | reverse complement strand
GGTGGGAGCCGCCGTCGGTTCCGGAGCTTCCGTCTGCTCCGGCGCTTTCTGCGTTGTTGACGGGGGCTTCGTTTCCTGCGGCTTGCAGGCGAAAACGGAGCAGAGCATCATTGCGCACAGTATAAGCGCGATCAGCGATTTGAGCGTTTTTTTCATCGTTTTTCTCCTTTTTTATAATAATTATAAGTCTTTCATATAAATCCGCCGTCGACTCCGATGACCTGACCGGTCACGAAAGACGCCGCTTCCGACGAGAGGAACAGAGCGGTGAGAGCCACGTCGTACGCGGTGCCGGTACGGCAGAGCGGCGTTCTGTATATCACGTCTTTTACAGCGGCTTCATCGAAGCGCGCGTTCATCTCGGTCTCTATGAATCCGGGCGCTATGCAGTTTACCGTAACGCCGGAAGGACCGGCTTCACGCGCAAGCGATCTTGTGAATCCCGCCACGGCGGCTTTCGAAGCCGAATAAGCTACCTCGCAGGCGGCGCCGTAAGTGCCCCATACGGACGAGATATTTATTATCCTTCCGCAGGGCGATTCCTTTATGCGCTCGAGCGCGGCGTAGGTGACGTTATATACGCCCGTTAGGTTCGTATTTATCACCTCATCCCAGACGTGAGGCTCCGTCTGCTCGAACGTACCGTAGAAGTCGATGCCCGCGTTGTTTATCAGAACGTCTATGCCGCCGCCGTGATATTCGCACAGCGATATCATACGCCTGACCTCGCCGCGGTCGGTGACGTCGGCTTTTACGGTCATGCATCTGCCGCAGTCAGCTTCGATCTTTCTGCGCAGCTCTTCGGCACGTTCTTCGGATCTGTTGTAGTTTATGACGGTGAAATAGCCGTTATCCGCAAACAATTCGGCGCAGGCGGCTCCTATACCGCGCGAAGCGCCGGTTATAAGTACCGTTTTCATGAATTGTACGTTCCCGAAATATCGACGGGAGCGGTCGAATACTCGGGTTTTGCACGCGAGGTCTTTATGCGCTTTTTGAGTTCTTCGAAAAACGCCTCGCCGTCGTTCGGCAACTGCACCTCGCTGTTGCCCGTCCATTCGGAAAGATGGGCGGCGTTGGAGATCGAAAGGCCGTTTATGCCCTCGATACCCGGCGCGATGAGCTCCTCGCCGTATAAAACGCGGTTCGTGAAATTGCGAAGTATACCGCGATGCTCAGGCGACGGTCCGAGATCGTATTCGATATATTCTGACGGAGGAGCGGCGAACGGAGTTTTGTTTTCTTTATTGAAGACGCGTTCGTCGCAGCCGAGCTTCCAGTGCCTGAGCTTGCCGTCGTAGACGATCTTGCCGAGAGTGCCGCTCACTTCAAAGCGGTTGGTGCCGGGAGCCTCGCCCGTCGTGGTGATGAAGAGACCCGTTGCGCCGTTATCATACTTCGCGTATATCGTTACGTCGTCCTCGACTTCTATATCGTGATATTTGCCGAACGACATGAAAGCGCGGACCGAAGACGGCATACCGCAGATCCACTGCCAGAGGTCGAGATTGTGCGGACACTGATTTATCAGCACGCCGCCGCCTTCGCCCGCCCACGTGGCGCGCCACGTGCCGGAATCGTAATAAGCCTGAGGACGGTACCAGTTGGTGATTATCCATACGGCGCGTTTCAGCTCGCCGAGCTGTCCCGACTGCACGATCTCCCGCATTTTACGGTAAACGGGGTTCGTTCTCTGATTATACATTATGCCGAAAGGTACGCCGGAGGCTTTTGCCTTTTCGTTCCATTCGGTTATTATTTTCGTATAAACGCCGATCGGCTTTTCCGAAAGCGTCGCTATGCCGAGGCCGATCGCCTCCATACCGATCACGGGGTGCAGATAATGCGGTACGGCGATTATTACCGCGTCGATCTTTCCGCTTTTCAGCATATCGGAATAGTTTTCAAAGCAGGGCAGATCGCCGTCGTAATTCTCGCGAGCCCATTTGAGTCTTTCGGGATTGATGTCGCAGACCGCGCCGATCACGGCGCCTTCGATCTCGCCGTCTTTTATGAATCTGAAATGCTGAGAGCCCATATTGCCGAGCCCTACGATGCCGTATCTGACTTTTTTCATAATGATCTCCTATTCTATACCGAGTTTATCGGTGAAATACGCGCTTGTGTTCGCGTGCAGACCGCGTTTGTCCGTCACGGTTATGCGGAAGAATAAATCTCCGGGGTATACCTTGAACTGCGCCTCGGTCACAGACCTGCCGGGCTCTGCGAATTTACCTTCACAGCGTCTTACCGCAGTCGTGTATTCGATCCTGACCGCCGCTGACGTTTTGATATGTACGACTCCGTCCTCGATCCATAAAGCCTTTATCAAAGGACCCTGCGAAGCGTAGAAATTGCCTTTTACGAGCGCGGCGGTTATCGTCTCGTAGTCGAGAGACGGCGCTTTTATCATCGTGAAGCCGCCGAACGAATCGTACCGCGGATCGCTTTGCGGTCTGTGATTATGGTTGTCGTCTGTGGCTATGCAGAAAATACGCTTGCCCGAACGGAGCATATCGTCGTATTCTCTCGGGTTATAGTCGTCGTAGCTTTCGGCGATGCAGCCGTAGTTGACTATCTCCATCGCGTGCATACCTTCGTACGCGGTGTAGTCGTTAAAGTCTTCAAGCGACCACGTCGGGTGGTTGTAAGTTATGAAATAACCGGCTTCGCGCGCGTTCTTTATCATGAGATTGACGTTTTCTTTCGTGTATTCACGCACGAAATCCGGCTTCGTCTCGTCGAATTTTACCCGATCGCGTAAAGCCGGAGCGCCTCCGAAAAGATACGCGCTTCTGTGCCAGTTCGGCTGGGTGAGCTGATCTTTCTTTATCCCGATATAACAGAGATGGCACGTTTTTCCTGTTTTCGGATCGGTCGTTTCCGTCTCAAAGCCGTGCAAAGCGAGAAATCCGCCGTCGGTCAGCTCGTCGTGGCTTATCAGTACGTCGTGGTCGGTGTAGGCTATGATCGAATAGCCGTGCGACGTATACAGTTCTTTCAGCTCCTCCGGCGTGAGCTTGCCGTCCGAGCAGGTCGAATGGCAGTGAAGGTTCGCTTTGTAGAATTTGCCCCTTGCGGGCAGAAGATATTTTTTCATATATCCTCCTCAAAAAATAACTTTCATTTTACGCGGAGCGTGCAGATACGCGCATTCAAGCGTAAAAAGCTCCGTATCGCCGTAAAAATATCCGTTATCGCGTTTTACAACGCCGTCCGCATCGAGCTTCGCTTCCGTTTCGGGGCAGCCGAGCATCAGCGGTCCGTCATACGCGCGCTTTTTGCCGGATATTTCGTCGCTCCATAAATCAAACCGGAATTCGACCCCGACCGCTTC
>CACYEW010000319.1 GCA_902773455.1 uncultured Ruminococcus sp. | reverse complement strand
GTCTTCTCTGTCGGCTTCGCGGACCTCCGTCTTGTCTCTGACGATAACGCGTTTGTGAACGAAACGGTGGTTTTCGTCAAGAGGCTCGTTCGACTGTGCGACGATATAATTATCCTCGACGTCGGCGGTCATATATTCGACCTGATCGGTGACGACGCCGGTCTCTTTGTCGACTTTGCGGAAAGGAGCTTCGATAAAGCCGTATTCGTTGATCTTCGCATAGCTTGCAAGATACGAGATAAGACCTATGTTAGGACCTTCAGGCGTTTCGATCGGGCACATACGGCCGTAATGAGTGTAGTGAACGTCACGGACTTCGAACGAAGCGCGGTCGCGCGAAAGACCGCCGGGACCGAGAGCCGAAAGACGGCGCTTGTGCGTAAGCTCGGCGAGGGGGTTCGACTGATCCATGAACTGAGAGAGCGGAGAAGAGCCGAAGAATTCGCGTATCGCGGTCGATATGGGACGCGTGTTGACGAGTTCCTTCGGGGTGATCTTCTCGGCGTCCTGAACGGTCATTCTCTCTTTAACGATCTTATCCATACGGGAGAAGCCGATGCGGAACTGATTCTGTAAAAGCTCGCCCACGCAGCGCAGACGGCGGTTGCCGAGATGGTCGATATCGTCGGTGCAGCCGATATTGTGTCTGAGGCAGAGCATATAGTTGATGGACGAGAAGATATCTTCTTTCGTTATATGCTTCGGAACAAGCTCGGCGGCGCGATGCTTCGCTTCGTTAATGACCGCTTCCTTGTCGGAGCCGCATTTCTGCATTATTTCGAGAAGAACGGAGAGGCGTACCTTTTCGGTAATGCCGGCTTCTGCAAGATCGTATCCGAGAGCCGCTTCGGCGCGGATTGTGCCGTTTGAAAGGACCTTCATCTCTTCGTCGTTTTCGACTTTGACGTAAACCTCGTTCACGCCGCGGAAATCTATATCGTCCGCGATCTCTTTCGTGACGAACGTTCCGGCTTCATACATGAATTCACCGGTAACGGGGTCTATGACTCTTCTGGTGAGAGTCCTGCCGGCTATACGTCCGCCGAGAGCGAGTTTCTTGTTGTATTTATAACGTCCGACGTTGGCAAGATCGTATCTCTTCGGGTCGAAGAACAGGTTGTTGATAAGCAGAAGAGCGCTTTCCTGTGTGGGCGGTTCGCCCGGACGGAGCTTTTTATAGATCTCTTTCAGCGCTTCTTCGTTTATCGACGTTCCGTTCGCCTGAGCAAGGTCGGGAAGCGTGTCCTTCTTCAGCGTATAACGCAGCATATCGTCGTTGCCGAAGAAATTCAGAATATCGCTGTCCGTCTCGATGCCGAGAGCGCGGATAAGGATGGATATGAGGATCTTTCTGTTTTTATCGATCCTTACGTAGAAAATATCGTTTACGTCGGATTCATATTCAAGCCACGCGCCGCGGTAAGGGATCACCGTCGAAGAATACGTGATCTTGCTTGATTTGTCCATTTCGCTGTGATAGTATATGCCCGGGGACCTGACTATCTGCGAGACGACTACGCGCTCCGCGCCGTTGATGACGAAAGTACCGTTGTCCGTCATAAGCGGGAAATCGCAGAGGAATATCAGATCTTCTTTTACCTCGCCGGTCTGCTTGTTCGTAAGGAAAACGGTGACTCTGAGCGGGGCGGAATAGCAGGCGTCGCGTTCCTTGCATTCCTCGACTGAGTATTTGGGCGTGGGTTCGATCATGTAATCGGTGAATTCGATCACATAATTGTTTGAATAGTCGGTGATCGGGGAAACGTCCCTCAGCACCTCATTCAGACCTTCTCTCAAAAACCACTCGTAAGAAGCCTTCTGAATTTCGAGCAGATTGGGAAGCGGAATGACCTCCTCTATCTTGGAGAAGCTCACTCTCTCGGTCTTGCCGAGCTTTTGGGTTTTGAACATAAAACACTCTCCATTTCAAAAAAAACTTGACCGGAACAGGTTAAAATATGCTGTTTTTCTTTTGTCCGGCGTCGTAAAAAATGCTTGAAATTATCCGCAAACGGATAATCTCCCATAATAGTACAGTGTATAAGAATATCATAAAAACGCTTTTTAATCAATAATTAAATATTTAAAAAAATCGGATAAAATGTAAAAGAAGTATTATGAATTAAAAGTAAATTTTTATCTGAACATTTGTAAAATGACGAAAAAACGCCTTTACCAAATATTACAAATATGAAATAATGCACAAAACAAAAGTCCTTGAAATGTGCATAATACACAAAACACTGCGAAAAATCATTAACGCGTGAGTTCATAAAATTTACAATAAGTTCACAAACTGCCGCCGCCAAGACCGAAAAAAAAACGCCGCGAAAGAATTAATAAAATACCGCTTGAAAAAAATCTTGAAATTTGCTAAAATTTTTTTGAAAAAAATGAACCTTTTGCAGTTTTCAAACGTCTTACTCTATGAAAGCACATTCCGGAGCGTGAAATGACAAGGAAAGAACTTGAAAAACTACTCGAAGAATACGGGCGAAGTCTGTCCGCGTTCTGCTATACGGTCGGTAAGAGCGAGAATACCGCCGACGAGATCTTTCAGGAGGTTTGTCTCAAACTTCTTAAAAAGGATTTATCCTTAAAAGACGAAAAAGCCGTGACGTCGTATCTTTATAAGACGGTTTTGAACGTTTACAGGGATATTCTCCGAAAGACGTCGAAACGTGGCGAAGTCAGCGTCGAAGACGAAGCCGTTAACAGGTATATCATGAGCATTCCCGATTCTGAAGCGGAGCGCGAAGATTACGCCGCGCTTTACCGCGCGATCGCGAACCTTCCGGTAAAATACAGAGAGATAATAAATCTCGTTTATTTTAACGGCGTATCCGAAAAAGACGCCGCAAGAATTGCGGGAATTCCGGAAGGTACGGTCAAATCACGTTTACACAAAGCGAAAGAACTGCTTAAAAAGGAGCTGCAGAAATGAAGATTACAGACGAAAAACTCGATCAGATGCTTAAAAAAGAAGAGAACCCCGCCTTTGACAGAACGTTTGAATTCAGAGGTAAAAAGGAAAAAGTAAATAATTATAAGGGCAGACTTATCGCCGCGCTCGCAGCCGCTCTCGCAGTCGTTATACTTTCGGCGGCGGTGTTCACAGCGTTACGCAGCGCAAACGGCGTGATACCGCAGCCCGATCCTCCCGTGGGAAACATAGACGGTTCGCATACAACGTCGGAAGAGAACGGCGCAAACCGACCGGAAGACGAGCCTCCGGTCACTGCGCCGACTGCGGAAACTCAGACAGTGCTTCCCGCCGAGCCTGCTCCCGAAATCACCGTTTACACACTTACGGCTTTCAGCGGCTTGGAAGGAGCAGGGATCGGTTACGTCAACAGAACGGTGAACGGCATATACGACGCGAAGATCAACCGCATAACCGACGCGAGATATATCAATCTGTCTTCGGAGTATGCTCAGCCCGAGCACGCCGGTCACGCCTGCCTTATATACGATACAGTTGAAGACGAATTCATCTGCGGAACGTGCATTCTGAACGAAAAAGCGGATAAAATACTTCAAAACGCGGATGAAAGGATCATTACAGACAATATTTCAACGTCCGACACGCTTCTGTTCGCGGTGTGGAACGATAAAGAGTCAAAGATCGTACGCCGTTATCTGTACGACGTGAAGACCGATACGCTGACCGAAATACCCGCTCCGTCTTCTAACGACTTCGATACGCTCGCTGCAAGCGATGATTTCCGCTATGT
>CACYEW010000318.1 GCA_902773455.1 uncultured Ruminococcus sp. | reverse complement strand
GCGTTCTCAATTTTTCATTCTCAACTCTTGATTTTTTCTCATTTTCTCCAACCTTTTTCCCCTCTCACGTGTCTATAAGGCGAGAAACAAAAAAGGAGGCAATATGTATAAAGCATACGACGACGAAACGCTCGTATACATGACGCTTGCCGGGCGGCAGGACGCTTACGGCGAGCTCGTTCTTCGCTGGCAGAGCGCGGCGCTTGCGGCGGCAAACTCTGTTCTGCGGTCGGTATATCTGTCCGAAGACGCGGTCCAGGACGCGTTCATCGCGGCGTGGATGAAGCTGAACACGCTCGCCGAACCGTCGAAATTCGGGCCGTGGGTGTGCAAGGCGGCGAAAAACCGCGCCAAAAACATACTCCGCACGTACAGCGGCTGGATGGATATATCCGTATACGAGAACAAAGAAGACGACGGCGTGCCGTCGCCCGAAGAGTCGGTCATATCGGCCGACGAAAAAGAAGAGGTGCGGCGCGCGATAGAGTCGCTGCCGCAGAAGGTGCGGACGGTCATAACGCTGCACTATTTCGAGGGGCTGTCCGTCGCTGAGATAGCGGACAGGATGAGAATACCGGTCGGGACGGTCAAATGGCAGCTTTCCGACGGGAGAAAAAGATTGAGAGGAGAATTATCGGCAATGGATGAAAACTATAACGACACTTTATTACAGAAAGTCATGAAAAAAGTCGAAGAACTCAAACTGTGGTCTTCGAAAACGAGCAAAGAGGGGTTCGATGCCGCGTACAGGGACGTTTTGTCCGACGTTACCGACCTGCCGGAATCCGAGAAGAAATATCACGCTATGGCGGACGTGCTTCTGCGCGGCTTCTGGTGGCTGCCCGGCAAAAAGAACGACGAGATGCTCGCCCGCATAGCCGACGCCGCCGAAAAAGGTCATAACGACGAGGCGACCGCGTTCATCTGCTCAAAGGAGGACGCGAAGCTGTCGGGCGATGCGAAGATCGAATTCATACGCGACAAGCAGATACCGCGCCTTATCGGCAAAGGTCTGCCGATCGCGCTCGGCTCCGAATGGCTCGCGCTCGCGAGTGCGTATTTTAGTAAGGAAGAACGCGAAAAAGGTTACGACGCGCTCGACAAAGCGGAGTCGGTCATACCCGAGTGCGATATCCTTCACACGAAAGTCAAAGCCGTGCGCGAGGCGGAGCGGATATTTGACCTGAAATTCAAAGACAAAGACGAAAATAAGTTTATAATGACCGCGGACGCGGCGGAAATACGGCTCGACCCGGACGGACCAGTGCTGTTCCGGTATGAAGAATACAACGAGGGCAGAGGCTACGGCTTCGTCCGCGACGCGTCGATTATCATCGGTTGTGCAAAGCGCGTCGACGGCGGATTTTACCGTAACGGCGCAAAACCCGGCGACACGTTCACGTTAAGTGAAGGCGGTCTGCTATTCGTCTCGGACGGCGAGACCGTCATAACGCCCGCCGGCACGTTTGACGGGTGCGAGCTGTGGGAATCACGCCCGCAGAGCACGTATTACATGAGCGTGTACCGCACGTATTACAAACGCGGCGTCGGTATCGTAAAATACGAGGTCTGCACCTCGAACATAACCGAGAGCGCCGTTCTGGCTTCTTACAAAACGGCGGGTGATCAGCTTCTGCCGCTCGAGCCCGGTAACGAATGGGAATACGTGCGCGACGGCGGCGATTCGCTCGATATAATGATAAAACTGCGCGTCGAATATAACGACGGCAAAAAGGCGAATATGTCAGCCGTATCGTATATCGACCGCGTTTACTACGACGAAAATTCGTTTTCGGACATGGCGTCGGCTGTAAGATACGAATATTTCTCCTACTCCGACTCCAAACTTCACGACGTCAGCAAATACGCGGAAAGGCTGCTTATACTTGCAAAAACCGAAACGGAGAAGCTGCACGCGAAATACGCGAATTCGATATGGCAAAGGCTCAAAGAGTCTGATTGGACAAACCCCGACAGAAAATCCGACTGCATCTGGAATTTCTTTACCTGCGGTCATATTTACGAAAAAAACGGCGAATTTCGCCGCACGCACGAACCCGATTTCGGCTTTGAGTTAAAAGGCCGGGACGCGGGCTGTATGCCGGTGATCTATAACGACGTATTCGGTATGCTTCAAAACAATTTCGAATGTGTTTTCTCCGATCAGTGGGTCCCGGGTTACGGCACGGAAAAAGACTTCATGATCTATGACACCGACGTAAAAGCGAGCCTGCGCTGCGAAGACGCGGGAACGGTAACGGTAAAAGCCGGAACGTTTGACGACTGCATAAGGATCCGTATCGAATCGGAAGGGATGGACGACGGGCTCGACTATATCTGCGGCAACAAGAATTTCATCTTCGCGCCGCGCGTCGGTCTGATCCGCACCGAGAATTACTACGCCGAAAAAACGAAATGCGCCGTGTACGAGCTTGTTTCGTATAAGGGCGAAGGAGAGGGATATTTTCCGTATAATGTCGGCATGGTGATCCGTTTTGAGCTGCTTGATCCGCCCGCGTTCTATACCTCACGGTCGGAATTCAGCTTCATAAACGACAAATTCGGCAGGCTTATGATCTACGCCGACCGCGCCGGAATGAAAGAAAGACATCCCGCGCCCGAATATCTGCAGACAGCCGACGAGCAGAAAGAGGAGGAACTCTGGGAAAAGAAAGAATACCTTGAGTATTATACGCTCTGGGGAAAGAACAATCTTGAAATACTGCTTCATCAGCTCACGCACTACCCGTATAATCAGGGCGACGGCAGACTTTTTTCAAAGTTCGGCTTGTATAAAATGCGCCTGGTCGAAACGTTCTGCGGCGGTGAAGTGATGCCCGCGTGGTACGGTTATTACGCGGAGGTCGCGTTCCGCGCCGCGTGCGCGACGTTCAGTTTCGGAGCGTTCGATCTTGCAAAATCGCTCATGGAGACCGCGTTTGAATACTACGACAAATGGAACGCTATACCCGACGGAGAACTGCTCGACGTCGGCGTGGCGGAGATCACCGCGAGCATGAAGGTCAAAAAGGGCTCCGCCGTCCTGATCCTTCAAACGGGCGAGCCGACCGTCGCATCGGTCGACTGGATCTTCAAAGGTAACAAAGGCGATCTGATGTACAGAGGTCTGACCGCCCCGCGCGGCTGGGAATGGTTCAACCCCGCGAGAAACGAGCCGTTTTTCGCCGAATACGTAAAAAGGTCGGAGAAGTATCTGAAATAAAGCAAAAACAGCCCGCCGGGGCTGTTTTTCATATTGTTTAACGAGACGGGTCCAAACGGCGGAAGCCGCGGTTATATACGCTTCGCGTACGGTTATGTAAGGGCGATTCACGAATCGCCCGTCTTCACAAGCCGCAACGAATGTCGCGTGCCGACTCCTTTCGCTTATGGGGACTCCCCGCCCCCCTTTACCGCCCCCAAACCCCCACCATCCCCCCGTTATCCAACGGGGCTTTTTTCTCGCCGCCGCGTGGTCCCCTCGATTGAAAATCGATGAGAGGGGAAAGGGGGTTTGGGGGTTGGCGCGATTTATCGCGCCGGAGGGGTGGGCCGGGGTTCCCCGAAAACGAGCTCGTCGAGTTTTTGGGGGTTCACGGTGGGTAATCCCCAAGGGCGGCGCGAGCCGCACGGAACGTCGCCGTTCGCGGCGACTCCTCAATTTGCAATTTTCAATTTCAAATTCATTTTCCGAACGTATTCGTTTTTAAAAATCTGCCCCACGGTTTGATCGCGAAAACGAGTATCACGGCCGATGC
>CACYEW010000317.1 GCA_902773455.1 uncultured Ruminococcus sp. | reverse complement strand
GACGAGGCTTTCTGCCGTCAGATCGGCGCCGACTGCTATACTCCCGACGCCGCGAGCGCGGCTGACGCGGCGGCTGAATTCTGCCGGAGCTGAGGTTGGATCGCCGGTTTACGCCTGTTTTGCGTTTTTACGAAAACCGCGCTTACGAGCCGTACCGGGGCTGTAAGACCTATGACGAACATCTTACGCGGTATATGGATTACGGAAAATGAAACGGAACAACGGTATGAAAAAAGAAGAATTATTCGATCATCTCACTTCTCTCGCCGCCTCTTGCGGCGCGTACAAAGCCGCCGTTATACCCGTAACGGACGTAACGACGGACAAATCTTTCCGCACGCTCTGCGAAAAGAACGTATGCGGTAATTACGGCAAAAACTGGGCATGCCCTCCGGACGCGGGAGAGATAAACGAGCTTATAGCGGAGCTTCGCTCTTTTGAGTATATTTTCGTTTATCAGTCGGTCGGAACGCTTGAAGACAGCTACGATTTCGAAGGTATGATGGAAGCGGCGAAAAATCACGCGAAGCTTATGGCCGAGATCCGCGACGCGGTAAAGACCATGCCGCTTTCGCGTTACAAAAATCTCGGAGCAGGCGGCTGTACAGTATGCGAAACGTGCGCGAGAAGGACGGACGAGCCCTGCCGCCACCCGGACCAGGCGGTCGTTTCGCTCGAAGCGTACGGAGTCAACGTATCAGAGCTTGCAAAAGCCGCGGGTATGAAATACATTAACGGACAGAATACCGTCACGTATTTCGGCGCCGTTTTGTTCGATCCGGATGAAAAATGAAGCATAAAGTAACGATCAACGGAAAAATATACCTTATAGAGGAAAACGGTTCTTTATACGACGCGGTTTCCGCGGCGGGTTTTTCCGGCGCGTGCGGAGGTCGCGGCAGGTGCGGCAAGTGCAAGGTCAGAGTCGCGGGCGATGTATCGGATATCACGGATAAAGAGCTGAAAATACTCACCGCAGACGAAATAAAAAACGGCGTGCGGCTTGCGTGCTCCGTTTACGTCAAAGGCGACTGCGCCGTAACGTTCGACGCTTCGGGCGAGGCGCAGATAGAAACGGACGGAGAATTACGCGATCACGTTTTGTCGCCCGTTTTCGATAATTACGGCGTCAGCGTCGATATCGGCACGACCACGGTCGCGCTCCGTTTGTACGATAAAAAAGGCGCGCTCGTATCAGAGCATAGCTGTCTCAATCCCGAGAATATATTCGGAGCAGACGTAATATCGCGTATGGAAGCGGCGATCTCCGGCAAAAGCGTGCAGATCGCAAATTCGATACGCTCCGGTTTGAATGAACTGATAAAAAAAGCCGCCGACTCCGCAAAAATCGACTCGCTCTTAATAGACGCCGCCGTTATAACGGGCAATACGGCAATGCTTTATCTGCTTACGGGCGACGACGTTGAGCCGATGACTCACGCGCCGTTTACCGTAAAAAACCTCTACGGCAGACCGTATAAAGCCGCCGGCATCGGGCTTTCATCTCTTTCGGATGATACCGCGGTGTATTTTCCGCCCTGCGTTTCGGCTTTCATCGGAGCAGATACTGTATGCGCTCTGCTCTCCTCTTACGCTTACGATCCCGGAAAAATAAACGTTCTCACGGATATAGGCACCAACAACGAAACGGTTTTGAATAACAAAGGCGTTTTATACGCCTGCTCTACCGCCGCCGGACCCGCCTTTGAAGGCGCGGGCATATCGTGCGGTATGGGAGGCTCTGCCGGCGCCGTCGACAAAGTCAGACTTGAATCGAACGGATATTCCGTTCACGTGATCGGTGAAACGGAGCCTGCCGGTATCTGCGGCAGCGGTATCATAGACGCGGTCGCCTGTATGCTCGAAAAAGAAGACCTCGACGAGACGGGTTATCTCGAAGAGGACGTTATGATCGCAGGAAACGTTATGATAACCCAAAACGATATAAGAGCGATACAGCTTGCAAAGGGAGCCGTGCACGCGGGGATAAAAACGCTGTTGAAAACCTCCGGCGTAGACTGCAGGGCCGTCGATACTCTTTATATCGCCGGCGGCTTCGGCAGTTTTCTCGATAAAGAAAACGCGGCGAAGATCGGACTGATACCGTACGAGCTGAAAGATAAGGTCGTTTCGTGCGGCAACGCGGCGTTATCGGGCGCTTCTCTGCTTCTGCTCTCGCTGCCTCTGCGCGCCGAGTGCGAGTCGCTTGCGTCAAAAATAAAGACCG
>CACYEW010000316.1 GCA_902773455.1 uncultured Ruminococcus sp. | reverse complement strand
TGGGATATAAACAAAGGAAAGATCAAGGTCGGCGGCGTGGATATATCGACCGTCGATCCGGAAGTTTGACTCACCGATTATTCGATGGTATTTCAGGACGTCGTGCTGTTTGACGATACCGTGATGGAAAACATCCGTCTCGGCAAACACGGAGCGTCGGATGAGGAAGTTTTAGCGGCGGCGAAGGCGGCGAACTGCGACGAATTCGTATCGCGCCTCCCCGAAGGGTACGCAACGCCGATCGGCGAAAACGGCGCAAAGCTCTCCGGCGGAGAGCGTCAGCGGATCTCCATCGCCCGTGCTCTTTTGAAAAACGCTCCCATCGTCCTGCTCGACGAGGCGACGGCGTCTCTTGACGTGGAAAACGAAACGAAAGTCCAGGGCGCGCTCTCACGCCTCCTTGCCGGCAAAACCGTTCTCGTCATCGCGCACCGTATGCGCACCGTCGAGGCGGCGGATAAGATCGTTGTCTTAAAGGACGGCAAAGTCGCCGAAGAAGGTTCGCCGAAGGAGCTTTACGCAAACGAAAGCGGCATCTTCCGCCGCATGGCGGATCTCCAGTCGGCAAACGCCTCGTGGAGCGTGTAACTGATCGAACAGGAAAAGCACATATTATGAAACACAATTCAAAAAAGTATATAACACAAATTTCCGACCGGCGCTGGTGGATATACGATATTCCGGGTAATATCGGCTGGATTATGTATATCGCGGTTATGATCATCGGGTTTTTAAATCATACAAAACCGATTTTCAGCATCGTTGCGGCGCTTCCCGCCGTTTTGATGCTGGTCGGTGTGATCGAGCTTATCCGAGAACGGATAGCGGGGCTGAATCGCATACTGCCGCTGTACAGTCTTATTCTCGGATTCGGTGCTCTGACGGCCGGAGGATGTCTCGGATTCCTGTTTGGAACATGTGCGATGATAAAGCATTTTTCCGTATCGCATCTTCTTGCCGCACTCGGCGGTTTGTTATGTTTTGTATTTGCCGGGCTTTTGCTTAAAGAATATAAAAAGCAATAACTGCGGAAAGGAGGGAGATAAATGTTTGACAGGCGATTGATGAAAATGTGCCCGGAAAGCAAAAAATACATTGCCGGCAACGTCATACTGCAGTTTTTAGAACTGTGCTGCAACACGGCGATGATACTGATGATCGCTTTTTCGGTACAGAATCTTTACAATAAAACGTGGGGCTTGACCGATCTCATTCTTCCCGCGGTCATGATCGCCGTTACGGTGATCCTCCGCTTTTTCACCACCAAATACGCGGTGAGAATGAGTTATCTTGCCTCGCGCACGGTCAAACGCGTGATGCGGGAGAAGATCTATACAAAACTGCTGCGGCTCGGTACGTCCTACCGCGAACACGCGACGACGGCTGAACTTGTACAGGAGAGCGTAGAGGGCGTGGAACAGCTGGAAAGCTATTTCGGACTGTACGTACCTCAGTTTTTCTACGCTTTTATGGTGCCTGTCGCACTGTTCTTCCTCTTCGGCTTCGGCGGATCGTGGAAGGTGGCGGCGGTCCTCCTTATCTGTGTACCGCTCATTCCAGGCGCCATTGTCATGGTGCAGAAAATCGCAAAAAAGATTCTGTCAAAATACTGGGGACAGTATACAAAGCTCGGCAGTACGTTTCTTGAAAACCTGCAGGGCATGACTACGCTGAAAACGTATCAGGCGGACGAATATAAAAACGTCGAAATGAATAAGGAATCAGAGCGTTTCAGAAAAGTCACGATGGCTGTTCTGACGATGCAGCTCAATTCTATAACTATTATGGACTTCGTCGCATACGGCGGCGCAGCGCTTGGAATCCTTCTGGCAGTGATTGCTTTTCTTAACAAAGAGTTGGCACTTGCGAACGTTATATTCATGATACTGCTTTCCGCCGAGTTCTTCCTGCCGATGCGCCGCCTCGGAAGCTATTTCCACGTAGCGATGAACGGTATGGCGGCGAGCGATAAGATCTTCAAATTTCTGTCAGAGTCCGAGCCGGATGAAAAGACGGAAACCGTATCCGACGGTAATATAGAGTTGAAAAACGTTTGTTTTTCCTACGATAAAGAGCGCGAGATACTGCACGGCGTGAATATCGTTGTTCCTCGGGGAAGCTTTATCGGTATCGTCGGAGAATCCGGAAGCGGAAAATCCACTATCGCCTCGCTTATAACGGGCAGACGCACGGCGGATTCCGGCAAAATTTCCATAGGCGGAAAGGATATCGGTACGGTAAGCGAAGACAGTCTGATGAGGCAGATCACATATATAGGTTTCGGACCGGTCTTCTTCAAAGGTACTGTGCGGGAAAACTTGTTGCTTGCCGACAGAACGGCGTCGGACGATAAGCTTTGGAAAGTACTTTCCGATTGCGAGCTTGCCGATTTTCTGAGAAGCAGGAAAGGGCTTGACACGGCGCTTGCCGAAAACGCGTCAAATCTCTCCGGCGGACAAAAGCAGCGTCTCGCGCTCGCCCGCGCGATCCTGCACGACTCGCCCGTATATATCTTTGACGAGGCGACCAGCAATATTGATATAGAAAGCGAAGAGGCGATCCTTTCGCAGATAAGTAAGCTTTCCGAAGACAAAACCGTCGTGATGATCTCTCACCGTCTTGCAAACGTGGTGAACGCCGATACAGTTTACGTTATGGTAAGCGGAAATATTGCAGAAAGCGGAACGCATGAAGAACTTCTGAAACAAAACGGCGTTTACGCGCGTCTGTGGCAAACGCAGTCAGCACTTGAAAACTACGGAAAGGAGGCGGTCTGACTATGAAGAAGCAAAGCAAGGTAAAAATCCTTTTCCGTATGATAAAGCTTGTTAAGCCGCTGACCGGCTTCATGCTGCTCTCCGTGCTTTTAGGAACGCTCGGCTTTTTGTGTGCTCAGTTCATACCGACGCTCGGAGCGGTAGCCGTTGTACGCGGCCTTGATGCGGCAGGCTCTTATTCATTTACCGCTCTTTTCGTTGTGCTTATTGTGATCGCGTTACTGCGCGCGTTTCTGAAATTCGGCGAGCAGCGCACAAATCACTATATTGCGTTCACTCTCCTCGCAATTATTCGCGACAAAGTGTTCAAGGCGCTGCGCCGTCTGTGTCCTGCCAAGCTTGAAGGACGCGACAAGGGTGATTTAATCTCTCTAATAACGTCTGACGTAGAGCTTCTGGAAGTATTTTACGCGCACACGATCTCGCCTGTCGCCATAGCGTTTTGCGTTGAACTGATCATGGTGATCTTCATCGGCTCGTACCACTGGTCGCTCGGACTGCTCGCTTTCTGTGCGTTCGTTTCGGTCGGCGTGATTTTACCGCTGATCATATCAAAGCGCAGCGGTACTCTCGGAGACGAGTTGCGCGCCGACAACGGAAAGCTTTCCGCCTATATGCTGGAAAACATAAGAGGTCTTGATGAAACGGTCCAGTACGACGGCGGAAAAGAGCGTTTGACAATACTGACGGACAAAACAAATGAACTGACCGCAAAACAAGGGAAACTCAACAGGCTTACCGGAACGAACGCGGCGCTTGCGAACACATTTATCCTCTTTTTCGATATCGCCATGCTCGCGCTCTGCACCGTTCTTTATGCAAACGGCGTCATCGGATTTGACGGGTTTCTTATTCCTCTCGTTGCGCTGATGTCATCCTTTGGACCGGTAACGGCGCTTGCCGGGCTCGGAACGACTCTTCAGGCAACGGTTGCCTCCGGCGCAAGGGTGCTGGCGGTGATCGACGAAGAACCGGAGACCGAGGACGTGACGGGAAAAGAGAATATCGGTTTTTCCGGAGCCGCAGCTCGAAACGTGACGTTTTCTTACGGCGGCGAAGCGGTTTTGAATGATTTGTCGATCGATTTTCAAGAAAACAAGATCGTAGGGATTGTCGGGAAAAGCGGATGCGGCAAGTCAACGCTTTTGAAACTCCTGATGCGCTTCTGGAAAACGAACGACGGCAAGATACTGATCTCCGGCAGAGACGTTGATGATATCAACACCGTAAATTTGCGCGATATGGAAAGTTATATGACTCAGGAGACTCAGCTTTTCAAGGGTACCATTGCCGGCAATATCCGAATTGCCAGGCTTGACGCTACACAGGAGGAAATCGAGGAAGCGTGTAAAAAAGCTTCTCTTCACGATTTCATTATGACTCTTCCGAAGGGCTATGAAACAGAAGTCGGAGAGCTTGGCGAAACACTTTCCGGCGGTGAACGTCAGAGGATAGGCCTTGCAAGAGCGTTTTTGCACGGTGCGCCGTTCATGCTCCTCGACGAGCCGACGTCGAATCTCGACAGTCTGAACGAAGCGGTGATCTTACGGTCCTTAAAAGAAGAATCCGCAGGCAAAACGGTCGTTCTCGTCTCACACCGTAAATCAACCGTTCGTATTGCTGACGAAGTCGTTGAAATGGAGAACGGCAGGACGTCGTGAAGCTGAAAAAAATAATATTTATCATACTCGGATGTTTGTGTTTCGGCCTCGGTACGGTCGGCGTTTTTCTCCCGATACTGCCCTCAACTCCGTTTTACCTCGCGACGTTGTTTTTCTTTGCAAACAGCTCGGAAAAACTGCACGCGTGGTTTCTCGGGACAAAGCTTTACAAGAATCATCTCGAATCCTTCGTCGAGAAACGCGGAATGCTGCTTAAGACGAAAATAACGATAATAACGACGGTTACCTTACTAATGGGCTTCGGCTTCTTTATGATGGCGCGTAAGGGTATATGGATACCCTGCGTGATTCTTGCCGTCGTCTGGCTGATACATGTAATCTATTTTGTGTTCA
>CACYEW010000315.1 GCA_902773455.1 uncultured Ruminococcus sp. | reverse complement strand
TCACGGCGGTGATAATCGCCGCCTGCGCAGTCGCCGCGGCGGGCGCCGTAACGGCAGTGATACTCATATTAAAGAAAAAGAAAAAATCAGCCCGGAAAGCGTTAAGACGCGATCAATAAGATAAAAAAACGACCTCAGCGGTCGTTTTTTTGAATATTTCATTATTCACGCGCCGATAATATCCGAAAAAGGAGGATATCATCATGGCACTTTTTGAAGACGAAAGAACACCGAAAAACGGCAGACACATCAAGGGAGTTTCCTGCGACGTGAAAAACTGTATCTATCACACCGAATACGATCAATGCACCGCCGACAGGATAGCGGTCGGTCCTTCGTATGCGAGCTCCTGCTCGGACACGGTCTGCGCGACGTTCGTACCGAAGAATACGGTCTGATCAGTTTTTCAGCGAGTGTATCGGCGCGGGGATCCTTCCGCCGCGGGCAATGAATTTTGCCGGTGACAGAGCGCTTATCTTCATAACGGGGGCTTCGCCGAGAAGACCGCCGAAGGTAACGCTGTCTCCGGCTTTTTTGCCGTAGGCGGGTATCACGCGGACGGCGGTGGTCTTCGTATTCGCCACGCCTATCGAGATCTCATCCGCGATAAGTCCGCAGATGACGGCTTCGTCGGTATCGCCGGGTATCGCTATCATATCGAGACCGACAGAGCAGACGGCGGTCATCGCTTCGAGCTTCTCTATCGTGAGGGCGCCTTTGCTTACCGCTTCGATCATGCCGGCGTCTTCCGAAACGGGTATGAACGCGCCGGAAAGGCCTCCGACGTGAGACGACGCCATAACGCCGCCCTTCTTCACCGCGTCGTTCAAAAGCGCGAGAGCCGCGGTAGTGCCGCAGGCGCCGCACGTTTCAAGTCCCATTCCCTCGAGTATCCTCGCTACCGAGTCGCCCACGGCTGGAGTCGGCGCGAGCGAGAGGTCGACTATGCCGAACGGCACGCCGAGCCGCTTCGACGCTTCCCGCGCTACGAGCTGACCCATACGGGTGATCTTGAACGCCGTTCTCTTTATGACCTCCGCAAGCTCGGAGAAATCGCAGTCGCCGGCTCTCGCTATGGCGGAAGCCACGACGCCGGGTCCGGAAACGCCGACGTTTATCACGCATTCGGCTTCGCCTGTGCCGTGGAAAGCGCCCGCCATAAAGGGGTTATCCTCCGGGACGTTTGCAAACACGACGAGCTTCGCGCAGCCGATGCAGTCCTTATCCCGCGTAAGATACGCGGTCCTTTTTATTATTTTGCCCATAAGGGCGACGGCGTCCATATCTATACCGGCTTTGGTGGAAGCGACGTTTACGGACGAGCAGACCTTACCCGTCGAAGCGAGCGCCTCGGGTATCGAATTTATGAGTCTCTCGTCTGCGCCGGTAAAGCCCTTCTGCACGAGCGCGCCGTAGCCGCCGATGAAGTTGATGCCGAGCGCGTCTGCCGCGCGGTCGAGCGTTTCGGCGATGCGGACGTATTCTTCTTCGGAATATCTGCCGCCGAGAAGCGATATCGGCGTAAGAGACACGCGCTTGTTGATTATCGGTATGCCGTATTCTTTTTCTATCTGTTCGGCGGTGCAGACGAGTTTTCCGGCTTTGCCGGTGATCTTATCGTAGATCCTGTCGCACGCCTCTTTCGCGGAACCCGCCGCACAGTCGAGCAGGGATATGCCCATCGTGACCGTACGGATATCGAGGTTCTCCTCTTTGACCATATTTATGGTCTCTAAAATATCTTTCGTGTTGATCATGGCTCAGATCCTGTGCATTGAATTGAAAACGTCTTCGTGCATCACGCGGCAGTCGAGCCCGCGTTCTTTGCCGAACTGTGCGAGCAGATCGACGAATTCGGTGAACGGTATGCTGAGCATATCTATATCCGCGACCATTATCATCGCGAAATACTCTTTCATTACGCTTTGCGAGATATCGACGATATTGGCGTTCTTTTCGGCGCATATCGCGCTGACTTTCGCTATGATGCCGACGCTGTCGCGTCCGACTACTGTAATAACGGCTTTCATCTGTTTTCCCCCGTTTGTTTTCTTATTCCGTATTATAGCATCACTAAATGAACATTTCAAGGCGTATAAAAAAATATATTATTTTTTCGGAAATAATTGAATTTTCATTTTTTATATGTTATAATATGAAAAATATCTCATACAGGAGTTGTTTATGGACGAGGAAGCTTCCAATTACGTTGAATATTCCGTCGATAAAAAGGTCGAACGCGAGGATAAGATCAAGCGCGTATTGTATTTCGTTCTCGTCGGCGTCATTATGTTCATACCGGTATTCGTCATATCGGCGTACGCGCCGGCGTTCGCGGTGACTATCGCGCTGGTGCCGTTTATCGGCGTTCCGCTTGCAAAATTCTTTTTCAGATATCTGCAAAACGAATATAAATATACCGTTGACAGAAGCAATTTCAAAATGGAGCTGATCCACGGCAAGGCGAAGCCCAGACTGCTTTACGAGGTAAACGTCAACGATATGGAATTCGCCGTACCTTACGACGATACGGCGGGAGACAAATACCCCGACCGGGATTTCGATACGGTAACGAAATGCTGCGAAAGCATGACGACGCCGGATCTTTACATACTCGCGTTCAGAGATAAAAACGGCAAACGCGTGCTGATGTATTTCAATGCCTGCCAGAAGGCTTTGAAGATAATGAATTATTACAATAAAAAAATCGTGATATCTCCGGATCTCAAGCATTAAAACACGTTTTCTCTCATATGGTATATCAAAAATATCATACGGAGAAACTACAATGAAAAAACGTATCGCGGTTTTATTTATGCTTCTTACCTCCCTGCTCTTCTCATCCTGCTCGTCGGACTCGGCGCTTCGCGGCACCGTCGGCGCGCTCGAAAAGCCTTATAAGGCAAGCGTGCGCGTTTCCGAAGGGGGCGACGTTTACGAGGCGGAGCTTGAGCTTGACGAAAACGGTACGATGACGATAAAATTTCTCGAGCCGTCGCTTTTGTGCGGCATAAGCTACGGCTTCGGCAAGGACAGCGGCTATCTGTCTTACGGCGGAGTCTCTATTTCTCTTGACGGCAAAGCCGCGAAAGACAAGGTATCGGGCGGAGTTTACGTCTGGTACGATATGCTTTTGCCCGACGATACGCCTCTGACGGGCAGAAGAGTAAAAGAAGGCGACAAAACTTATACCGTTATTTCCGACGGCGATACCGAGTATAAGTTCGATAAAAAAACGGGATTGCCGGTACTGATAACGAGATCGGACACGGCGATATCATTTACGGAGTTCATACAAAATGCCGAATTACCCGAAGGTACGGGCTGAGATAAGCAGATCAGCCCTCGAAAACAACTATGATCTGATAAAAAGACTGACCGGCAAACCGCAGATCTGCGTGGTAAAAGCGGACTGCTACGGTCACGGTATAGAATGCGCGGGAGTTTTTTACGATTGCGGCTGCCGCGTTTTCGCCGTTTCCGGCACGGGCGAGGCGATCTCTCTGCGCGAATTCTTCAACGGCAGAGGCGAGGCGCCGGAAATTCTGATACTCGGTTACGTCAACCCGGGCAACGTACCGGAGCTGATCGACAATAACGTCATGATCGCGATGTTTTCAAGCGAATACGCGGAGCTTTGCCGCGCGAAAGTGCCGTCGGGCAAAAAGCTGCGCGTTCATATAAAGATAAACACCGGTATGAACCGTATCGGTTTCGACGAGGACGGGATCGGCGAAGCGCAAAACGTCTGCCGTATACCCGAGTTTTCGGTCGAGGGCGTTTTCACTCATTTCGCCTGCGCCGACGAGGAAGCGGAAGAGCCGACTCTGTATCAGAAAAGCCGGTTCGACAAAGCCGTCGCGGCGCTCAAAGAAAGCGGTGCGGAGTTATCTCTCATACACGCGTACAACAGCGCGGCGAGCCTGCGCTTCAAGCCCGAATACGACGCGGTGAGATCGGGCGTGGTGCTTTACGGAATGGCTCCTTCGCCTTTTCTTTCGTGCCCGGATCTGCAGCCGGCGATGTCGCTTCACACCGAGGTCGCTCAGGTGAGAACGCTTCACAAAGGAGACAGGGTCTCCTACGGCTGGGAATTCGAAGCGCCCGGCACGATGAAGGCGGCGACTCTGCCGATCGGCTACGCCGACGGCTATATACGCGCCTACCGCGGCGGTTACGCTTTGATACACGGCAAAAAAGCGCCGGTCATCGGGCGAATATGTATGGATCAGCTGATGGTCGACGTTACGGATACAGATAACGTGAAATGCGGCGACGAAGCCGTTATGCTCGGAGGCGGAGGGATCAGCGCGGACGAGCTTGCGGCGCTTTCGAATACGATAAATTACGAGCTGACGTGTCTCATATCGAAGCGCGTCAGAAGGATACTTATATGAAACGGCTTCTCTGTCTTTTGACCGCCGCTCTGATCGCGCTTTCGTCGTGCGCCGCGCCCTCCGCGCCGCAGACGGCGGAAACGGATGAACGGCAAACGGCGCCAGCCGTAAATACCGCATATGAAACGATCGGCGAAGTTGAAGAACAGACCGAACCGCCTCTTCCCGGCAACGTGAAGGAGGAAGACGGTGTGCTCGTCTGGTACGCCGACGATTACAGCATAAAATATCCGAAGGGCTTTACAGCCTCGGAAAATAACGGAAAGCTCACCGTTTGCCCGAACGGCGGCAAGGGCAGATACGTCACTCTGGAACAGACGGCGGCGGAGTTTTCGGAACGTCTTTCGGCGTCGCAGACCGCCGAGGCGATAGCCGCTTCCCTTCACGGTTCGGTAACGGACGGGCCTTCCGTGATCGAACTCGGCGGAGCGTACTGCGTACGCTTCGGACTGACGTCGGACGGTGTTTATATCACCTGCTGCCTGTGCAGCTTCGACGGTAAAACGTATATAATCTGCGCCGGTACGGAAGATAAAGAAGACGATCTGCCGGCAAGAATAGCGCAGACGGTAAAATTCAATATAAAGGAGAACGCGCAATGAAACGATTCCCCGGAGAAGCAATATCGGACAGACCCGCCGAATGTCAGACCGACTGCGGCTGGTTCGACGACGTAAGACGTGAAAACGGTTTTATCGATCTTCGGAGATACGAAGACGACAAGACCGTGCTGAAAAATCCCCACAAGGGCTGGTTCTGGCATTATATCGACAACGGGCTCAGGTCGCCGATCTACCGCGACAGACCGGAAGAAAACGGTCACGCGGAGTTTTTCCCCGGCATGAATCATCTTTACCTGCGCTTCGACTGGTCGGACGTTGAAAAAGAAGAAGACGTTTACGATTTCGGTTTTCTCGACGGGATAATGGACGAGTGGTCGCGATACGGTTACCGCTTCCAGCTCCGGGTAGTCTGCTACGAATCGTCGCACGGCATGGATTTCGCCACGCCCGAATACGTTTTCAGAAACGGCGCGAGGTGCTATAAGATACCCGACCGCAATTATCAGCCCGACTACGCGGACGGATATTTCCTTTCGCGCGTCGATAAATTCCTATCCGTTCTCGGCGAAAAATACAATAACGACGACAGAGTGGAGCTTATCGATATCGGCACCTACGGCACCTGGGGCGAGGGTCACACGGTCGAGGGTGAAAACGCGATATATCCGGTCGAAACGATCAAAAAGCATATAGATATGCACGTAAAGCATTTTCCGGACAAGTTCGTGATATTGAACGACGATCACATCGTCGGGCGCATAGCGCATAACGACTGCCAGGAAATACTCGATTACGCGTACGAGCGCGGACTCGGGCTTCAGGACGATTCGATCTGCTGCGACTATTATTCCGTCGTCAACGGCTACGATACGATGAGAGCGACGTGGGCGTTCCGGAAGCTTGCCGACAACGCGCCGTCGGTGATAGAGTTCGCGCATTACCGCTACATACATCCGCAGTTCGAGGATTTTTACCGTAACGGTCTGACGATAGTCGAATGCCTCAAAAATTCGAAGGCGACCTTCGCCGGCTTCCACGGCTACCCGGATATATTCTACAAAAGCGACAAATGGCTCGCCGAATACTGCGCGAACCGCCTCGGTTACTGGTATTTCGTACCGAGCGCCGTCGTTCCCGAGCTGACCGCTTCGGCGCATAACCGGGTCAGCGTGACGGTCAGAAACAAAGGCTGGAGCAAGGCTTATCACGAGCACAGGATCGTTTTTGCGGCGATAGGCGACGACGGAAAGATCTTCAAAGCCGAGACGGGCAGGCGCGTCGACGCGCTCGAATACGAGCAGGCGGAAGAATACGTTTGCAATATCGACCTGCGTGACGTTCCCGAAGGCGAATATAAGATCTGCGTCGGCATTTTCACGGGAAACGAACCTGTAAAACTCGCGCTCAAGGACGAGATAAAACGCGGCGATTTTTACGAGATCGCAAAGAGGACGGTAAGGGCTCTGTAATACATTTTCGGAGATAATATGGCTTTATTTTACATCGCCGACCTGCATCTTTCGTTGAACGACGAAAGCAAAAGCATGAGCGTTTTCGGCGGAAGATGGAGAGATTACGAACAAAAGATAAAACGCGAATGGGAAGCCGCCGTGACGGACGAAGATACCGTCGTTCTCGGCGGCGACCTTTCGTGGGCGATGACTCTGCCCGCGGCTCTGCCCGATTTCGCGTTCATCGATTCTCTGCCCGGGCGCAAGATCGTGCTCGAGGGCAATCACGATTTTTACTGGAACAGCCTGAAAAAAATGAAACAGTTCTGCGCCGACAACGGCTTTTCGTTTGAGTTTTTGCGCAATAACGCGTTTTCCGTCGAAGGGATCTCCGTCTGCGGCAGCCGCGGCTGGTACACCGACGACAAGGTGATCCCCGAGACGAACGCCGACAGCAGGAAGATAATCGCAAGAGAGGCGGGAAGGCTCAGAGCTTCGCTCAGCGCCGGAAAAGAACTCGGCGAACCGGTCGTATTCATGCACTTCCCTCCCGTTTTCGGCAAGTACAAATGCGAAGAATTCATAGATATAATGCTGCAATACGGAGTGAAGGACTGCTATTTCGGTCACATTCACGGCAAATACGACGTGCCGCCGGTAGAGTATTACCGCGGTATAGCGTTTCACTTCGCCGCGGCGGATTTTCTGTTCTTCAAACCGCTCAAGGTCAACTGAAATTCGGCTCGCTTGAGCCGATTTTTTATTTTTCCGCGCAGCCCCCTCGATCTTTGATCGAGGAAAAGGGGGGAGGAAGAGGGTTTGGGAGATTGGAGGGCGGGGGTCTCCCGAGGCGCGGCGCCAAAGCGCCGCACGGAACGCCGCATGCGGGAACCCCCGCCTGCGGCGCCTATATTTTTTTCAAAGGTATTGATTTTTCAAAACTGATATGGTAAAATAGGAAAAAGCGGCGATGTGCGCCGTACAACAGGATTTTCAGAGGTAAATGTTATGTTTATGAGTGAAGAAGG
>CACYEW010000314.1 GCA_902773455.1 uncultured Ruminococcus sp. | reverse complement strand
GAGTTTTGTAGACGACTTTGAGTATATCGATGCTCATATCTTCTCTTTCGAACTCTTCGTCTTCGGACTCCGTATCCGCAGCCTTTGCGGCTTCGGCGGGCGCCGCCGGAAGGATCGCCGAGAATACGCTGATCATCATCAATGCCGCAAGCAAAGTTGAGAGTAATTTTTTCATATTAACTTTTCCTCCCATCTTCTAAAATCTGTATGAGATCTCAGTGACCACGCTTGCCACAAATCCCACTATTTTCTGCACAAGGCTGGTGAACAGCAGTGCTATGAACATTATGAACGCCATACCGACGATCGAGGCGAGCGACGTGATGAAGTTCTTCATCAGCGAGTAGTCGTGCGTTACCTGCGCTCCGAAGAACACGAGCATGCCTACCCATACCCACATTATAGCGATTATGACCGAGTAGACCTTCGCTTCGGATTTGCTGAGTATGTTCGTAAGGATCGTCGCGGGTATCACGCAGAGGAATATCGGAACGAGCGAATAGCAGGTCGCTATGAATATGTCTTTCAGACTTCCTTCGCCTTCGAACAGCGTCGTCAGACACCAGTTCGAGATGACCCAGAGTCCGAGAGGAACGATAATGGATATCGCCTGACCGAACACGTTGATGTAACCGCCGTACGGGTTGAACAGATACGCAGTACCGATACCGTTATAGGTAAACGATATTATCGCGATACCGAGCCAGGTGAGCGCGCCGCGTATCGAACCGCGTTTTTCATGCTTGAGGTCCCAGAAGCCGTCGAACGGATGGAATATGAGGTGGAAGCCGAATATGACTTCTTCCCAGTACGTCCGTTTGCCGCCGGGTCTCGTCGCGACCTCTTTGTTTCTCTTCCCAACGTAGCGGAAGAAGAAGTATACCGCAAGAACTATCACTATAACGACTATCGGGACTACGAGCGCGTGATCAGCCACCCAGTTCTTTCTGTACTGCTTGAACGCGGTCGAGTAGTTGTCTGTTTCGTAAGCCGACTTATACATTTCCATGGCGGAAACGTAATCGCCTTCGCGGTAGTACGATTTGCCTATACCGACGTACGCTTCGTCGAAGTTGTTGTTGCGCATCAGAACCTTGCGCCAGTCTTCGGCGGCGTCGTCATACTTCATATTGAGCTGATTTGTGATCGCGCTCATGAGTATGTTGCCGTATTCGGTCCTCTTGAAGACCGTTATATTGTCGGCGGTGTTGTCGAGAACGAGTATGTCTTCGCCCATATAGGCTATCGACTTGACCGTCTCCATATTGCCGAGCTGAGTGCCCTGGTCGCCGAAGATGAACAGCAGAACGCCGTCTGAATCGTAGGTGTATATCTTCGATCTCGTTTTATCGATGATGCTCCACGTTCCCTGCGGACCGAGCGCAACGTCGACGAGCTTCGAAGGGCCGTAGATATTGCTCTGAGAGGTTGCGCTGTACTGGACTCTTACCTCGCCTGACGGCGGATAGAAGCCGTTTCTTTTCATGATCTCGTCGCCCTGAGTGTTGAGCTTCTTGACAGGCGCGTATTCACCCGTCTTGCTCTTGCCCTGGATCGCGCTGAGAACGGAACCGTCGTCGATGTTGAGCGTCGTCACGTAGATCATACCGTAGTCGTCTATCGTGATGTTTTCGTACTCAACGGCAACGTGCTGGATCTGCTGATCCTGCTGTTCCTGCGTCTGGAACTTTCTCCAGAAGATCTCCCACGCGGAAAGCGTGGTCTTCTGAGCGCCTATGAAGCCCTGGAACGTTCCGTCGCTGTCCATCGCGATGATGCCCTGATAAGTCGACATGGACACGACGTAAAGTCTGCCCGATTTGTCGACCGCGACCGATTTCGGTCTGTAAAGGTCGTCCGCCGCGATCTCGTCGGCTATCGGTTTTTCGATTATTCTCTTATATTTGCCGTCACGGTCGAACACGACTATTCTGTTATTGTCCGTATCGCAGACGTAAATATCGTCTTCGGTCACGAACACGCCCTGAGGGTTGTTGAACGAGTCGTCAACGCCCTGAGTGTTCACGAACGATTCGATGTAATAGCGGAGCTTGAATCTCTTGTTGAGCACCACTATTCTGTTATTTCCCGAGTCGGCTATATAGATGTTGTTTTCATCGTCCACAAACAACTCGGCGGGATCCTCGAGCGGAGTGCTCAGACCCATCGTTTCGCTCGTGGCGATCTCGGACGGAACGTACGCGTCCGGAGATTCCATATAATATCCGTCTATATCGTACGTATAGGTCTTATACGAATAGTACGCGCCTGCAGCCGATGAGAGTATGAACGAAAGAGCGAATATAAAGCATATTATTTTTATAATATTTTTCATTATTATTCCTCCTTAGTCTTTCATACCCGAAGAGCTCATCGTTTCGATGATGTTGCTCTGCGTGATGATGAACACCGTTACCGGTACGATCATCATGATGACCATCGCCGCGGTACTTGCGCCGGCACGGATGATACCTGCGGAAAGTATCTGGCTTATCGCGTAGTTGAACGTTTTGAGCTGCTCGCTGTGGATGTAGATGGAAGCGCCCGTGTTCCACAGACCCTGGAAGGAGTAAACTATCAGCGTCAGCCACGCCGGTTTGACCATCGGCATCGCTATGCTCCAGAATACTCTGAATTCGCTCGCGCCGTCGAGTCGGGCGCTTTCGAGCGCTTCGTTTGAAACGGAGGAGTCCATGAACTGCTTCATCAGGTAAAGACCGAGAGTCGAGCAGCAGGCAGGCAGGATTATCGCCATGAGGTTATCGACGAGTCCCAAAGCCGAGAAGGTGATGAAGTTCGCAATACCGGTGATCGTGGAAACGAACATAAGGGAGAGGACTATCATCTGGAACATCGTCTTTTTGCCGGGGAACGGGATCTTCGACAGCGCGTACGCCGCGAGAGAACCGAGGCAGAGGTTGCCGAACGTACCGGCGACGGTGATAAGCACCGTATTGAATATGTACCTTGAGAACGGTACCCACGACGTGCTCATGAGTCTGAACAGGTCGCCGTAGTTTTTGAGCGTCGGATTCTCAACGTAGAATCTCGGAGGGAACAGCCATAACTCGTCGAGCGGCTTCAGCGAGGTGATGATCGAGTAATACATGGGCAAGAACATCAGGGCGCCGAGGATTATGAGCATTACGGTGATGCCGGCGTCGCCGCCTGCCGAACGGTTAAGGACAACTCTGTGTTTTCTGACTCTTAATTTTCTTGGCATATCACTGTCCCACCTTCGAAAGTAATTTCTTGATGAGCATGTTGCTCGTGATCATCATTATGAAGAGGATCGTCGCGATAGCCGATGAATAACCGACCTCGAAACGCTGTCCGCCGTAGTCTTCAAGATGATGCATTATCGTCCACGCGCAGTAGTCGACCGAGGGGAAGCCCGCAAGAGCGGTAACTATGCCGCCGAAGCCGAACGAACCGGTGATGGACATAACGGCGCCGAACATCAGCTGCTCTTTCATCGTCGGCAGGGTTATGTACCAGAGCTCCTGCCAGCGGTTGCGTATACCGTCGATCGCGCCCGCTTCGTAGAGGCTGGCGTCGACGGTCTGCAGACCTGCGATGAACGAGAGGAACGTTACGCCGAGCGACGTCCACAACGCGACCAGTATACACAAAGGCATAACGTACGACGCGTTCTGGAAGAACTGTATAGGCTCGTCGATGAAGTTATACTCTATAAGGAATGCGTTCACGTAACCGTAACGGTCCGATGAAAACAGAATTCCGAATATCGAGTACATAGCGCCGGATATGGAGGGCGCGTAGAATATAAGTGTTACGAAAGCTCTCATACGCGGTGAAAGCTCGTTTATGAACCACGCTACGAAAAGCGAGAGCAGGTATGAGATAGGACCGGTAAATACCGCGAATATGAGCGTGTTCTGTACGGCGGTCAGGAATATATCGTCGTCGAGGAACAGTCTCACGTAGTTGTCCAACCACACCACCTTCGGCATTTCAAGCAGGTTGAAGGAAGTAAAGCTGAGTATCATGGAAAGGAAGACCGGTACGACCGTAAACACGAAGAACAGTATGAAGAACGGCGCTACCATAAAGTAGCCTGCCTTATGCTTCTTCATCTCCTTCCAGGTCCACTGTGCCTTGGTCATGTCTTTTCTGGATACAGGCTTTGCTTTTTGTTCTTTTACTGCCGTATTCTGTGACATGTCGGTTTTCTCCTGTTCAAGAATTTTGCGTTGATTGATAAGAATTTATATGGCATCAGTCGAACCATTCGGGATGCGCTTCGTAATTCTCTTTCTTATAGTCTTCGTAGACCGTAAGACCGAACTCTTTGCGCTTTCTCGTCAATTCGTTGTTGATGTACTGGATCTGGTCGAGCAGCGATTCCGTCGGGTCGGCGTTGTTGTTGTAGCAGTTCAAAAACGCGAAGTCGACGTAACGGGTTATGATGTAGCCGCCCGGGAATTCCGGAGTGCCTTTGAGGTGCTCGTACTGGGCGAGCAGGTTTCTTCTCTCGGTATTCGTCCACGACATGTTCTTAAGAGCCTCGGTATTGGCGGTATTGTATTTCGCCGCCAGACCGACGAGAGCTTCGTACTGCTTTGCGTAAGAGCTCTGGGATTCCGAGTTGGTCCACCATTTCATGAATTCCCAGCAGTTGTTCGAAAGCTCTTCGGATCTGCCCTTCTTGTCTCTGAGCAGGATGACTGCCGATACCGAACACGGAGCGTTGCTGTTGACGACGATCTTACCGTCGGCGTCGTACATCACGTTGCCGTTTTCGTCACGCTGGATCGTGCCGGGCAGAGTCGTGAATTCCCACAGACCTTTAAGCTCGGTCGCGTAGATCGTAAACTGGTTGTACGTAAGGTAGTCAGCCACGGCTATGGGCATCTCGCCCATTCTGAAATACGTCGCAAGGTCGTATACGCGCGGGAACTTGTAGGTCTGGAACAGCATACAGAGGTCTTCGAAGCACTGCAGGGACGTGAACGAGTCTATGTTGATCCTCATACCGTCCATCACGCCGTCACGGTTGATATCGGAATAGATATCCTCGTCGCGCTGATACATAAAGAGCATCAGACCGCCGAGACTGGACGGGAAGCCGACTTTACGGTAGTTGATCTGCAGAGTCGGGACTATCGTGTAAAGTTCGTCCCACGTCCGCGGAACTTCCAGCCCGAGCTGTACGAAAATGTCTTTTCTGTAGAACAGCATCGAGAAGCCCATTCTTTCGGGCAGACCGTAATAGATATACGTACCGGGAGCGTCAGGATTTTCGAGACGCAGACCGACCGTCGCCTGATCGGAAAATCTCTGTTCGCATATCTGCGGATAATCGGAGAACGAGTTTTCCGGATCGGCTTCTATGTAAAGCGGTTCTATCGCGCTTCTTATCGCGTAGTTGATCACGTCGCCCTGACCCATCGCAAGGGATATATCGGGACCGACGCCCGCGAGCGTTGCCGGGAGCAGCGTGCCGCCGGCGACGAGCTTGAGGTTTACTTTGACGGGGCAGGTATTGTCTATCAGCTCACGCATGACCTGCGCCTCGTCACGGCTCGTGGAGATCCACACCTCGACCGGTTCAGTCGTGGTGGTGTCGTCAAGAGCGCCGAGCGAGTTGTAATCGGTGAAGAAGCTCGCGAAGAACGCTTTGATCTCAAATCCGAACGCCGCCCAGAAGCCTTCTCTGCCCTTCGGGTAATCTTTCGCGGCTTTCGCGGCGGGCTGAAGGGTTATGAAGTCGAACGTCAGCACCTGGAGCTTCGTGTTCATGATCCACGTACCGAGCGTACCGGAGTTGACTTTCAGGTTGTCGAGGTTCTTTGCGATCTCGCTTTCCTTGCTGCACATCTTGTCGAGTATCCAGATGATCTTTTCGAGCGTAGCGATATCAGCGCCGGATTTACCTCCGAGTATCGCCTTGAACTCGTCGACTATCTTCTGAAGCTCGTCTCTCGTCGCTTTCATCTCGAGGATCGTGTCGTATATGACCTCGGCGAAGCCGTAGTACGAATATTCGTCGGGGTTCGGACCGGTGATCTTCAGGATCGAGTTGTATATATTGTTCATCGAGGTGAGGCAGTTTTCGGTCCTGCGGAGTATGTCCGCCATGTTGCCGTAGCCGACCTCGATCCTTATCGTGTAGTCTTTACCGGCTTCGAAATAGAATTTAAGTTCCTTTTCTCCGTCGTACAGAGGCGAACACTGCCAGTCGTCCGAATAGTTGAACTGCAGGTAATTGCAGTTATCGTACGGTACCTCGCCGTTTATCGTTATGCGGCGCGATACGTAAAGACCGGCGCGGGTGGACTGTTTGAATCTCGGCACTATGTAGTAGTAGCCGCTCTCGGTGATCTCGCTTCCCGGGATGATCCATTCTATCCACTGGCCTACGTTTTCCCACTTTGTGTCGCCTATGGTGTTGAGCAGCTGCTTGGACGCGTGCTGCGGCTGTGTGATAGCCGAAGTTCTGTCGTTCAGCGCGTAGATCGTAAGGTCTGACGTTGCTGCCGGCGTTTCCGCCTGTATCACAGGAGCGTTCGCGGACGCCGAAGCGTCGTTTGCGTTCGTATTTGCCAGATATTCTTCGTATGAAGTGTACCGTTCAAACGGTTCGATGATTATTTCGGAAAGAGCAAGCTCGTTCATCGTCGCGTTGAGCGTGAGCGTATGCTCACCTTTCTCAAGCGCGTATTTGAACGGGTCGATTATGTAACCGGTCGAGTCGCATACGGTATATGTGCTCCACTCGTAAATCTGCTTCTTCGTCGGTTTCTTTTCGTTGCCGTTTTTATCGAGAGTAAAGCCCTGACTGCCGTCCTCTCTCTTAACGTCGGCGTATTCGTCGATGAAACGGCGGGTCATCGACAGATAGTAGCTCTCTTTGAACGGAGCTTTGCCGTCGATGAACAGCTCGCGCTGGATGTAAGACGTGCTCGACTCGTTTCCGGGCACCGGTCTGTACACGAGGCGGATCACGTAAAATCCCGTTTCGGGTATCGTTACGTTCCATGTGACGGAACCGGTCTCAGGCAAAACGAGTACCTTGCCCTTCGTTTCGTCGTCTTGTACAACGGCGGTCTGATCGGGATAGTCGGGATCGGCTGTAAAAGTATAGCCTTCCGCGGCTTTGACCGTTACGCCGCCGCCTTTGGCATCCTTCCAGCCCTGTGTTTTCTTGCTTTCCAGATAGACGTAGTAGCTTTGAGCCGCCAAAAGCTCTTTAACTTCTTCGATAGTCGACTTCTTCTCCTGAGTCGGCGTATCTGCCGAAGCCGCGACCGCGCCCGTGGAAACAAGCATAAGCAGAGCCAGCAGTATTGCCGTGAACTTTGCTGCAATGGATGTTCTCATTAGCGTTTCCTCCTGTGAATAATGCGGTCTGTACCGCACTCCGCGGCGGCACAACGAGAAATGCCCCCGCGTATAATTGTATTTATATTAGCATATTATTTTTTAATTGTCAAGAAAAGATTTTTATTAATTTTTTGTTTCATTTCTCTTTTTTCATCCAACGTACGGAAGCACGTCCCGAACGAAAAAAAAAAAAAAAAAATCGGCTTTTTGCACAAAACGCGTTATATATACGTTTTTTCGG
>CACYEW010000313.1 GCA_902773455.1 uncultured Ruminococcus sp. | reverse complement strand
TTCCGAACGCTGCCCCGTACTCGCGTCAAACGCCGCCTGCCGCGATGAAATAACGGCTCTTTTGTCGGAATTAAAATAACGGCAGGAGGAAAATGCCGAATTGGCGCCGTACAAAAATGTCCCGACGCTTTTATATGCGTCGGGATATTTATTTCGATGTTTTTTTCAGAAGCCCTGTTTTACGAGCTCTTCACAGAGCGCGGAATAAAACGCGAATATCTTGTCGCGCTTTTTGTCGCGCACCATAAAATCAACTATTTCCGTATGCGATACGGAGCCGTCGAGACAGTCGCCTCTGTAATTGCCGAATATCGCCGAATCACGCGGGACGAGCCCGTCCGTTTCTCTGCCCTTCTCTATAAACCGCGAGAACATGACCGGTACAGCCATTACGAAATCAGCCGTCTCCTCACCCTTTGTAACAGACGAGGAAAAGCTCTGGCACATTACGCCGGGCGCGACGTTCATCGTCTCGCCTTCTATGTTTTCCACGCCCGTAAGCTCTTCGCAGGCTTTGAAGCTGTCCGGCTTCTTGTCGCCGAGGATGCGGTATGCGAGGTTGATCCAGAACGCCGTGATCTTCACCGCGAATCTCGGCATCCGCATTACGGATGAAGCGATGGGCGATCCGCGGTGGGGAGTACAGAGCGTCGTAAGCGACGCCACCTTATCCGCCATACCGAGATCGGTGATCATATATTTCGCGTCAAGTCCGCCCTTTGAGTGGGCTATTATATTGACCTTTTCGCATCCGGTATCTTCAAGCAGGGATACGATCTCCTCCTTTAACTGAGAGGCGTTGTTTTCGATCGTTCCGAACCCGTCTATACGGCTTTTGAAAACCGTGTAGCCCTGAATGCGCAGAAGACGGTCTATTCTCCCCCACGATTTCATAAAGAAGGTATCTTTTATTGCCATGCCGTGCACGAGTATTATGGGATACCGCGTATTCATAATCCCTCCCGTTTTTTATAAAGCGTCCTTCGGGCAGTTTTTGACGCATTCCATACAGAGTATGCACTCCGTACCGTTTTTTCTTTTGCGCGAATTGTCGGTCACGTCGACCTCCATCGGGCAGACCTTTGCGCATTTTCCGCATTTCACGCATTTGCTTTCGTCGCACTTGATCCTGACGAGGGAAAAATAACTCGCGGGCTTCAAAAACACGGTCACCGGGCAGAAATATTTGCAGAACGCCCTGTTGTCTTTGAAGATGAACGCGGAAGCTATACCGACTCCGTAATACAATACGTTGCCGATTATGAACGACCAAAACATTATGCGCTCGATATTGCCGACCTTGGATAAGAACAGAGCGGCGACGAATATGACCGACAGCGCAAACGTGATATATCTTATGAAACCGAGCTTCTTTCCCTTTTTACCGGGAGTCTTGTAAGGCAGAAAATCGAGCACCATCGCGGTCCAGCAGGCGTAGCCGCACCAGCCTCTGCCGAATATCAGGGGACCGAAGATCTTCGCGACCGCGTAATGGATGGTAGCCGCTTCGAACACGCCCGTAAAAAGATAGTACCAGAAGCCTTCTATCTGCATATTCTCGCCGCATATGAACCCGAGATACACGAGCATGTAAAGCCCGACCGCGAGCTGAACGATCCTTCTCGCGTACTTGTATTTTTTGATGAACAGAAACACGCCGAGACTTATCGATATGCCTATATAGCTGAAATTGAACAGATAAAATATATTGCCCTTGGTGAGCCAGAGTATCACGGCGACCGCCTCGAATACCGCCAGAAGTATCAGCGGAAAAACGTATTTTTTCAAGGATGTTATTCTCCTTTAACGCGGGAATTCACAGATTTGAGCGGATTATCATACACGCCGCGCCGGCGACGGCGACGGCGGCACCGACTGCGAACCATACGATCGCCCTCCTGTGGAGCGCCGCGTACAACTCGGGCGATCCGTCGAGCACGTTATGATATGCGAACAGGTTCAGCGCGGCGAACAGCACCGAAAGCACGCCCGCGACGGTGCATATGATAAAGATTATCAGCAGCAGATTTTTCACCGGTCCGGTCTCCTTTTGAATAATTTGCCGGAAAAGCTTACAGAAGCGCCGCGGCGACGTTTGCGATATCCGCGTCGGTCCAGTCGGGATTTATCATGATATAAGCCGTGCGGGACAAAAGATCGAGCGTGCGCGGACACATATCGGGCTTGTAATCGTGCTGCAAGCCGCGGTTTTCTTTCATAAGGAACGGATCCATCGCCGGATGAAGCGCTCCGCGTTTTTCCATGATCTGAGTCCAGTTCGTATATATATGCTTGCCCGTGTCTATCGGTACGGTAAGACCTATTCCCTTTTCCGCCGCTTTCCGGCAGAATTCGCGGCAGTCGGCGGCGCACTCGAAGCGCAGAGGCAAAGTCGTTCCGCAGTCGCCGTCGATATCGTGCGACGGAGTCTGCGTTACGGTCACGCCGCCCGCTTTTATCTTCGCCGCTCCGCCGAAAATCGCTTTCGTAAGCTTTTTTCTGTTTGAACGCAGATCCGACAGAATACCGGGCATACGCTCAAGCTGTGCGCGGAGCACCGCGCCGGTGAGATCCGATACGCGGAATTCGGTACCGCCGAAAAGCGGATGATCTATGCCTGAAAGCTGATCGCCGAAAAACGCGACCGCGCTCGCGTCGTGATAAATGAGCGCGCGCTCGTAGATCGTTTTGTCGTCGGTGACGAGAGCTCCGCCCTCGCCCGATGTGATTATTTTGAAATAATTGAACGAATACGCTCCCGCGTCGCCTATCGATCCGAGATATCTGCCCTTATACATACCGCCGTCAGCCTGGCACGCGTCTTCTATTATCCTGAATCCGCGCTTTTTCGCGAGTGCGGTCAGGTCATCGAGATCCGCCGTGAAGCCCTGAATATATACGGGCATAACGGCTTTCGTATGCTCAGAAAGCTTCTTTTCAACGTCGCATACGTCTATCGTAAGAGTCTCGTCCACCTCCGCGATAACGGGTATCGCTCCGACGGCGAGCACCGCGAGAGCCGAAGCTATGTAGGTATACCCCGGCACTATGACCTCGTCGCCCGGACCTATGCCCATACCGATAAGAGCGGACGTGAGCGCGGCGAAGCCGGACGTCATCGTAAGAGCGTATTTCGATCCGGTCATTTTCTTCCATTCTTCTTCAAACGTATATACTTCTTTGCCCGCGCTGTTTATCTTGAAAAAATCGCGGCTCAAAAGCGCCCGTTTGAAAGCTTCTGTCTCTTTTTCTCCGACCCGGTACATATTATTTTCCCGCCTTTCCGAATTTTTCGATCAGTTTCATATTTTCGTCTATTACCGTCTGATCCGCGTCGTCTCTGAGCGGATGCGCTCCGTTATAACAAAAGCATCCCACCTCGTAGCCGCCTCTGACGAGCTGATCTTCCGTAGGCAGATACGCCTCGTATCCGTTCACGTTCGACATTGAAAGAGTATATTCAAACGGTGAATACTCTCTCAACCGCATGGATATTTCGGAGAATATCTCGAACGGGAACGGTATGAAAACGATATCTCCGAGACTTATCAGCGCCTGCCGGTACGAGAAGTTTTTCTCGTATTCCGGGCAGCCTTTTTCGTATTCGTCGAGGATCGATCTGAGATGCGCGTACTGAAGTCTTTCTATGTTTACCGTTTTTTCGGGTTCTTTGTAACGGCTGATCCTTTCTTTTGCCTCGCCGTAGGGCAAAAGCGGTTTTCTCGGTATGCTCACGGTACCGTTGACGACTTGCAGCGAGCCCTCTTTATATTCACCAAGCGCTTCGTACGCGCGCAAAGCGTCGCCTGCCGCGATCCCGCCGAGCGCCTCGACGTGGCTGATATCGCCGACCGTGGCGCCGTTGGTAAGCCTCGGTCCCACGTCGCCGATCGCGCCGTTTATAAAGGTCGTCGGCGTATTCGTTCTCTTCTCCAGCGCGTCCGTCATCACTCCCGGCCAGTCGCGCGTTATCTCGCGATTGTTGCCGGCGGCCGTGCCGTGACAGCCGTAATGTACGATATTGATTATGCCGCTTTTGTTTTCAGCGTCTCTGACCGAAATGACGGTCATATACGGATCGTAACAGCCGTGCGGATTCTGGCCTAAAATGACCGTGCCGTCCTTCAGCTGCTGACGTCTGTTTATCCCGACTTCGGATCTGACTGCTCCGACCGCGATCTCGGCCCGGCGCATATCCGATACGGCGCGTGAAGACGCCGATCTGAGCGCGGGAATGAGCAGCGTATCGACGTATTTGCGGTCGATATCGCCCCATCCTTCCATTCCCGAGATATTCGGCGCGGAGTGGGTATGCGTCGCCGCTATCAGCACGTTTTCCGCGCATATCCCCGACGCCTCGGACGCGATCAGGCAAAGCTCGCGCGCAAGCTCCGTCTGTATATCTCCGGCCGATACCGAGACGATGAGCGCCCCGGTTTCGCCCTGCGAAAACGCCGCGGCGGTAAGCTCGAGCCCGTCGTGCACCGACGTGCTGACGGAATCCGGCACGTAGCCGTACAGAAGCGTACCGATCTCCGGCGTTATATCCTCCTTCGCCGCTCCGGCTTTGAATACGGTATCGGACATAATATCTCCGCCTTTCGGATAAATTTTATTGATTTTGGTATTTTGCGTTTATATTGTTCGTTTCCGTGACGACCGGACGGTAAGCGTACATGAACGGCGCCTCGGGCTTATCGAAAAGCTCGTGCATCGGCTGCTTTGAATTTATGCGCATATCGGAACCGTGATCGTATCTGTCGGAATTGCCTTTTGCGTCGACCTCGGACGCGAGCATGAACGTGTGCTGAGGCGAATTGTTTTTATCGGGCCTTACGAAGATCACGTCGCCCGGCTGAAGCTCGTTTATATCCGTGATCTTTTTAAATCCCATCCGTTGGCACCACGACACGAGATTCGATACAACGCAGCCCTGAATAAGCGGCTGATCGGTAAATCCGGTACGGTATAAGATCCAGTCGACGAGTCTGTCGCAGCTCGTACGCAGAGGTCTGTGGTTTATTCCGGGATTGGTGCACGAATCACCGTATTTGAATTTCGTTTTTTTCGCGTATACGGTAACGTAATTTCCTTCGCGCAAAAGATCGCACTGTAATAAAGTGTACGGCGTGTAAACGACGCTGCCGTTTTCGTCCGCTACGCGGTAACCGTATTTTTTCTGCTTGTCGCAGGCTTTTTTCGCTTCGTCAAGCGACTGATATACGGAGCCTTTGACGTTATCCTTCGGCTGATCGAGACGGTCTTCGTACAAGCAGACGTAATATCCGGCTTCGACTTCTTTTTTCGGCGCTTCTTTTTCCTTATCCGATTCGATATACGCCTCGGCTTCGGCGCGGTCCGCGCAGAACGCTATCGACATAAGAAGAAATTCGTCGCCTTCTTCAACGTAATTCGTATAGTCAAGACGGAATTTATCGTTGAACGTCTTTTTCCAGCCGACCGTTTTATCGTTCGCTTCGAATATGAGATACTGCGTTTTTCTTTCTCCGAAGAATTCCGAATCGCCGCCGTAGATCGATATGATCGAATACCCGTCGCGCGCGTTTTTCACGGTATTGGTCGCGTAGAACATCTCGAACGCACCGCCCCACTCCGCGCTGATCTTCATCACTATGACTTTTTTCTCATCAGGAGTAAACGGCACGTAATTGCCTTCACGCGCCTCGGGGTACCCCGCGGATCTATACATGCTGTTCACAGCCCAGAAGATGCCCGGGTCGCGCGACTGCTTGCTTGCAACGAATTTAATTCCGCCGTCGGAAAGCTCCGGCTTCGCGGCGGTGCCGTGCGAAAACGAGGCTTTGAAAAGCTCCTCGCCGAACGAAGAAAGCTCGATCCTCGTCGGATCGGGGATAAGATAAGGCGACCGAGCCTCTTCCGTAACGCATTCCGTCGCGGGTTCTGTCGCTTTTTCGGTCTGCTTTTCGGTCACGCTTTCGGCCTCCGTATCGACCGGGGCGTTATTGGCGCACGAAGCGCAGAAAATCGGCAAAGCGAGAAAACCCGCCGCAAGCATAAGTATTCTTTTTATCATCATATCACGTCCTTCCGATACTGTTGATAAAATTATATCACGCCGCGCGGCTTTTGTCAATAATCTTGACAATAAGATGAGAAAGTATTATAATATATCAAAAATAAGATTACAGGAGGTAATTATGGATATCACTCCGGGTTTTTCATTTAATTACAAAGGCAGACCCTTCGATCTTTCGGGCGTGAAGGTCGAAAATACCGGCTACGGCCGCAGATTCGCGCTTGAAGACGGGCTCACGCTCGAACTCCATATCGACGAATACGAAAAATATAACGCGATCGGCTGGACGGTATGGCTTGAAAATACGTCCGATACCGAAAGCGGCCTTATAAGCGATATTCTCGATTGCAACGTTTTATGGTGCTTTGCCGATAAAGGACCCGTGAAATTATACGAGACTACCGGAAACACAAGCTACGAAAGCTATCTGTACGAGGATATGTGTCAAGAAGAGTTTTCGGTTCACGAAAGGATATTGCATAACGGTCTTACCCGGTCTTATCATCCGCAGGGCGGCAGATCGTGCAGCGGTCAGATGCCGTTTTTCGAGCTTTGCTCAAAGGATCGCGGTCTCATCGCCGCGATCGGCTGGTCGGGACAGTGGAGAGCTTCTTTCACGCGTGAAGACGGCGACGTTATAAGGATAAAAACGGGACTCGAATACACGTCCTTCAAGCTCAGGCCGAAAGAACGGATACGCACCTCGTCCGTGCTTCTGCTCGAATTCGGCTCCGACCGCGTCAGCGGCTGCAACGCTTTCAGACGATTGATAAAAGAGCTCAGTCCCTATTCGCCCGAAGAGCTTCCGTTCGCGCTCGAAGGTATGGGAATGACGACCGAAAAGCATCTGTATCATATAGATAAGTTCAGAAAGCACGGCGTTAAGGCGGATTACTACTGGATCGACGCCGGCTGGTACGGCAAGGGCGGCGAGCCGGGCGCGTCCGACTGGTATAAGCAGGTCGGCAACTGGCAGGTAAGGCCGGACGAGCATCCGGACGGACTTCTCGACGTCGTGGCGGCAGTCGAGGATTCGGGAATGAAAATGCTTTTATGGTTCGAGCCTGAAAGAGCTTATCCCGGTACGGATATCGCCGTAAAGCACCCGGAATGGCTCTATCCGCTCGACGGGTTTTATCTGCTTCTGCGGCTCGATCTCGACGAGGTAAGAGATTATCTTTTTGATATGATATGCGGCTTTATCGACAGGCTTCATATAAAATGCTTCCGTCAGGATTTCAATATGGAGCCGCTTCAGTCGTGGAGGATAACCGACGAGCCGTACCGCGGCGGCATGAACGAGATCAGATATATAATGAATCTGTATAAACTGTGGGACGATCTGCGCGCAAAATATCCCGGTCTGGTAATAGACAACTGCGCCTCGGGCGGCAGACGGATCGATATCGAAACGCTGAAGCGCACCGTTCCGGTGTGGCGTACCGACGCCTACTGCGAACCGACACGCGATCCGGACGTCGTACAGACTCAGACGTTCGGCTTCAGCCGCTTCGTGCCGTACTCGGGCGGCGTGTGCAAAAAGCCGGGCGATACGTACGCTGCAAGAAGCGCGTACGCCCC
>CACYEW010000312.1 GCA_902773455.1 uncultured Ruminococcus sp. | reverse complement strand
TGAGCCTCGGCTCCGCTTATCAGAGCGTCGGCGGCTTCACGCGCGGCTTTTTTTTGTTTTGCGGCTGCGGCGAGAGCGTCGGATTCGATCGTTTCGGCGTCGGATCTCGCCGCCGCTTTGGCGTCGTCTTTGATCTTCTGCGCCTTTTTCTCGGCTTCTTTGATTTCGTCAATGATCGCCATTTTCGAAATTCCTTTCATTATATTTATATACGGTATATTCTACCGTATATCGCGGACCCTTTCAACCATAAAAAAATTAAAAATTATTAAGATCTTTTAATACTTCTTAATAATTCTTAATAATTTAATTTTTTGTAAATATTCGCGTTTTTGTGTAACTTTTTGCGTTTTTTCGCGTCTATATAATTAGAGGATATTATTGTGATAATTTTTTTACAATTTGAAATTACACAAATATTGATTTATAAAAAACAATATGATATGATTAATATATAAAGTTCTGTCGGGTGATAAAGATGAGAAAAAAGGCGCTTTCTTTGCTTCTTGTCTGCTTTCTGATATTCACCGCGATACCGGTGTCGGCTGAGGCGAATCAGGCTTACGCGGTACTTGCGGACGAAGAGCCGGTTTACGTTGAGAGCCTTTCGTATAAGGATATCTACGGCTTTTTCAGAGACGCGGATACGGATCGCATACTCGATCCGTCTGAATGCAATTATACATACGGCGAGGTCACGGTCGGCGGCTCTGCCGTGCTTTGTCACGTCTATATGCGAACCTTCGATATCACCGACGCTTCCGATTATCTGCAGACAGACGTTCCGATGCTCACGCAGAAAACCCTGAGGGACGTCAAAGACGCGGTAGCCGATAAGTATCTGAAATGCATCGCGAAAACGTATTATCTCCGTCTTTCCTATGTCGCGGACGAGCTGACCGGGGGTATAGTATCGATGACGGTGAAGGTGTTTTTCGCCTGCGGAGAAAAGACGGAAGACAGGGCGGAGCTCAAGACCGGGTACATAGCGCCGATCGCAGAGGAGCTTTCGGCTCTCGATATGAGAGACAGATTTCTTTCCGTGAACGATCTTATCCTCGACGGAAGGTTTTCTTACGATACCGGACTCAACAACAGAAGCAGCGTCGTGGATTTCGTAAAGGGCGGCGAGGGCGTATGCGAGGAATACGCAGGTTTCACCTCGCTTCTGCTCGACGCGCTCGGATATGAAAACAGAATAATCACCGGCACCGTGAACGGCGTTCCGCATATGTGGAACCTGGTGGAAGCGGAGGGAAGAACGTATCACCTCGATATACTGCAGGACGGTCCGGTTGATGAAAACGGCAACCACGTTTCGGTAAACAGGGACTATTTGCTCGTTTCCGAAGAAACGATAGAGAAGACCCATACGGTGTCGCCGTTTTACAAACCGCTTTCGTCGCTTGCAGTTTACGACTACGTCTTCGACGGATATCCCGTTGCGATCGGGGGAACTGTAGAAAAGAACGGCGTGAATTATCTGCCGTACGCGCCGCGTTCGATAACGGTATCGGAGCTTTGCGAACTCCTTGACGGACGCGGATTCATAAGGATATTCGCAGGTGATGAGCAGCTCGGCGGCGAAGACGCCGTACGTACGGGATGCACCGCCGATATATTCGTCAACGGAAAGACGATCGATTCGTGCGTGATATCCGTTGAAGGAGACTGCGGCGGCGACGGAGCCGCGGGAGAAGACGACCTTGCGGAGATCATCAGCGTAATAATCGAAAACAAAGCGGAAGAAATTCCCGGCGAGGTGTTTTTCGCCGCCGATATGAACCGTGACGGTAGAGTCACCGTGACAGACGCGGTGATCGCATACGACGCGGTTTACAAAGAGGTCCCGGATGAAGAACCCGAGCCGCCCGATACGGAGGTGACCGGACCGTGAAACGCGTGATACTGATCGCCGCGTGCTTTATGCTGGCGCTTTTCGTTCCGGCCGTGTACGCGATATCGGAAACCGGATTCGAGACCGATACCGGTTACGGAACGGATATCGTTACTGATACCGGTACGGAGACCGATACCGGGACGGATACCGAAGAGGTGCGCAAAACGGAAGCCGGGCTTGACGGCGCCGACGAGATAAACGGGCCGTTTTCCGTTTCCGTGTTCGTCATATCGGACGAGCTTCGGGGCGGAAGCATGACGGTCAGCTACGATCCGTCGGTGCTGACGGAGCCGAAGGTGACTCTCACCGAAGAAGAAGGCTTTATGATAACTCTTAAAACGGAACCGGGAGCGGTCAGGGCGGTTTTCATAACGAACGAGACCTTTTTCGGCTACGTTACGCTTATGACGCTCGATTTCGAATTCACGGGCGAAATGCCCGAAACGGTCGGCGTATCGCTTTCGGACGCGGTCGTGACCGACGGAGTCAAAGACGAGTATATATCTGACGTGACGTATACCGCAAGGTGTATCCGTGAAACCGATACCGCGACCGATACCGAAGCGCCGCTGACCGATACCGAAGCCGTGACCGAGCCTGCCGTAAAACAGACCGACGAGATCACAAGCCCGGCGACGAAAGAGCCGGAAACAACGGAAAAAGAGACCGTAACGACAGAGATACGTCCGGTGACCACCGAACCGGAGACGGAGCCGCAAACCGAAACGGAAGAGCCCGGCACCAAAGAAGCGCAGACGGAAACCGATACCGAGACGGAACAGACAGAATATATAACGACGGGACCCGTCACAGAACCTGAAACGGAAACGGCGACAGAAGCGGTCATAACAGCAGAACGGACCGTGACGGAGCCGAAAACGACCGAAGGCGAAGAAGAGAAGAACAAAGGCGGCTTCATCATTCCCGCGGTGATAATCGCGTCGGCGCTCACGCTTTCCGCCGCGACCGCCGTTTATATCGTCAAAAAGAAGAAAAGCAAATAAAGAATAACAAAAGACGGCCGGATCGCCCGACCGTCTTTTTTGCGGCTTTATCAGTCTTCGATATTGAGTTTCGAGAAGAATTTGGTCAAAGCGTTTTTCGCTTTCTTGATACCGCTCTTCGTTACGGAAGCATAGCTGTTTTTGTTGTTGAACACAAGGTTCGAAAAACCGGAGGCGAGACCACCCCAGTCGTTTATGTTTCCGAGGTCGTATATTCTGTGCTTCATTATGATCTTCAGCATACCGATGGATTCGAAATCGCGCGTTCCTTTGCCCTTTATGGTCTTTTCCATATATTCGGGCGTTATGTATTCGTATCCGTAATACGCCATGGCTTCGAGTATTACGCCGCTCCTTCTCGCGTCGGTCGTGCCTTCCCAATATTTAGGAACGCCTATGAAGGAAGCCGCCGTGTTAACGTAAGTCGTGTAATCTTTCTGCGCTTCGTTGTATTTCGGCATCGGAAGAAGTCCGAACTCGGTATCCATATCGCGCAGACTTATAACGGTGGAAAGAACTTCTGCGTAGAACATCGCTCTGTCTTCTCTGAAGCAGGCTTCGGTAAGCACCGTCGCCCACGGATTGACGTGAGTCCATTTGTGAGCGTCAAGCGTGAGATTGTCCTGGCGCATGACCTTGAGCGCAAATTCAAGGACCTTCTGAGTTTTCTCGGCGCTCTGTGCGTCGTCGATTATGTACGGTATGTCGCGTTCATCTTTGCCGACGAACGAAAGATCGGCGCCGTAGAAGAATCCGTACGCCATATCGCGGTGAGTCGAGAACGCATAGCGGTCTTCATAGTCCCACGTGGCGTCGTCGCTGTGCGAAAGATCGTCCGTCTTCAAGAGCTGATAGAAATAGTCAAACGTCCATTTGCCCTGCTCGACTATCTCGTACAGATTCGGAAAATCGTATATCTCGGCGAGCTTTTTGTTGAACATCATCACCCAGGTGCAGGCGTCGTCGTTCGTTATGATGTCGCCGACGGTGTAATAGAGCTTGCCGCCGATGGAAAGCTGCTTGTTGGCGCTCTGATCCCAGTAAGCTTTCGAAAGATCGATCCCGTCAACGTCGTAAAGGTTCATCAGCTCGTTGTTCGAGGCGCTCGAAGCCATGAGCGGCATTCTCTGACATACCGCGTTGAAGGCTCTGTCGCCGGAATTGATGCTTACCTTAAGATCGCCCGCGGTGTTTGCCGAAGGCGTGACTATTATATCGGCCTCAAACTGTTCTCTGATCTTGTCGACGCGCATCCATACGCCGTTATCGACAGGGTCGTCGCTTGCTTCTTCTTTATAGAGGTTCGAGTCGGTAGCCCAGAAATTACCCTCGCAAAGAATGTTGAAATCGCCTGTGAATTTTTCTTCGGGCAGATCGGCTTCATAGTCGCCCGTATCTTCTTCATCTTCGGTTATCGCGACCGTAGCCTGCTCTACCGTTGCGGTTTCAACCGCCGCTTTCGTGTCCTTCGGTACGTTTGCCGGCGGATTTTCGGCGCACGAGACAAGGCAGGCGAAGATCATGACCGCGAGGATCATGATGACTGTGAACTTTTTCATACTGTCTCCTTTCGGTGAAATATATAACTTCAAACATATCATATCACATAAATATGCAAAATGCAATAAGTATTTTATATTTTTTTCGCCGTTTTTACAGTATTATACAAAAAATCTCCCGCACGGGGAGATTTTTTGCCGTATACCGCTTATAATGCGGCAGCTGTCGTTTGATCATTTGTTTGCCGCGTCGAGAACTTTGTCTCTCTGCGTGCTCGTGCAGCCTTTGACGTAATGTACTTTCAGAAGC
>CACYEW010000311.1 GCA_902773455.1 uncultured Ruminococcus sp. | reverse complement strand
TTCTTACTAAAGACGGCGATTCGGTACATCACCTCTACGACCTGACGCAGGGCGGAGAAGTCGAAATAACCGAAAATACGTATTACTGGGAAAATAATAACGGCAGCCTGTGCCGTGGCAACGCTTATAACGGCGCTGTCGCGACCGTCGGCAGACCCGCCTCGGCGATATACATTTCCGAAGACGGCGAATGCGCGTATACGTATGAATACGGCGACGAATATATAATCAAAAGAACTCTCAACGGATACGATTATAACGCACCGCTTGACAAAGCGTTTGCCGAAGAGGTCGCGGAACTCGGCGATAAGGTAAATTTCAGCTTTATGCTCCGCGAAAAAAACGACGTGATCGTACTGCTATACACGACGACCGAAAAACAGACGACCGATCCCGACGATCCGGCAGCGGATCCGCAGACGAGCAATCACGACGCGGTGTTCGACGTCCTGAAAAACGACAAGGTTTCCTCGATCAAAGAAGCCGTGACGGCATTGAAAGAAAAATATCCCGATAACGATTTCGGCTTCACCGTAAGAGAAGGCGACGGATTCACGGCCCTTTATATCGACGCCCGCGACGGCACTAAACGCGCGTTCGTCGAAGATTACAGAGACAATACGTTTTCCGCCTACTATGAAGGCAAAGACCGCGCTTACGTAAGACTGATCTCATTGTCAGCCGGCAAATACGAGAGAAGAAAACTCAATTCGACCGAAGCCGAAACGAAAGCGTTTATCGGGCAGAATAAGATACCGACGGCAGAAGCCGATCTCGACTATGCGATATTCTACGAAAACGGCGAATATTCCGAAGAAAAAGAACGCGATTATATGATCGTTTCCTCCGGTAACGTCCGTTTCTTCTACGCTTTCTGCGGCGGCAACGGTATCGAAGTGCACGATAAAACAAAACTGAGCGGCTTCTTAACCGAATTTGCCGCATGCGGCAGGCAGAAGGTGAGCCTGCTCTCCTCGTACGATATCACGCTCTTCGGGTATATCAGAACGAGTACGAATATCAGTTATGAAGCGTTTAAACACAAAAACGGCGATTATTATATACGAAGCAACTACGTAGACTATAAAGTGCCCGAATACGTATTCGCCGATCTTGTAAGCCTTGTGACGTCGTCGTTCGCAAAAAGCGGTTTCAGGCCGATCAGCAAAAACGAGCAGAACGGTTACGCCGACGGCTTCTGCAGCGGTTCAAAAGCTCCGATGACGGTCAAACAGCTCCGGGACGCTCTCAAAAACGGTCTTACTTACGACGAATTCGCAGGTTACAAAAGCGAACTGTTCAGCGTTTCGATAAATAAAGAATACCCGAAATTCAATACGGTCACCTCTCTCATCGCGCTTGAAAACGGAGGGTTCGTTTATCTGACCTATAAAGGCGAGAGCAAAGAAGTGATACAGGCGCGGCTGTTCGACAACAGGCTCCGCTTCTGCGGCGACCTTCTGAGCGAAGGGTATAACGGACTTACGCCGAAAGGCAAGCTTACTTTCGATGAATACACTATAAAAATGTCAGCATCGGATCTGCCTGACGGTGTTAAGTCGTACACCGTCGCAGTCAAATTAAAAGAACCGTATACCGAGTCACTTTGGCAGCTTTTCCCCGAGATCGGTATCGCCGATTTTGAAGACGTCAATCTTCGGGATTACGAATATCTTAAACGTGAAGCTCTTGCAAATAACGGCGTTACATGGGAAGAAGTGGAAGAATGTAAGAATAAAATAGGTACGGAGTTTATTATCTCTCTGAAGGAAGACGATGGACAATATATCCTTTTTGAGATCAATCTTCTGGTGTCAAATCCGCTCGTCGACAGCGTGGTGATCCTTGATCAATAAAAAGATCGTATAAATCAGCCGGCGGGCGGTGGGGGGACGCCGCCGGCGCGGCTTTGCAGCCGCATTATGAAAATATGTAAAAAAGGACAGGATCTTGAGACCCTGTCCTTTTCAGATATGCGTCAGATGAGTTCGTTGTATTTGCCGCGGGCGGTATAGTGAGTATGGAGGATCTCGTGGGACTTGTGTCCGCAGGGCTGTCCGAGGTACTCTTCGTATATCGCTTTGATCGCGGGGTTCTCGTGGGATTTACGGAGCTGTTTGCCTTCGTCTATCGCGTAGATGCCGGCTTTTCTCGCCGCCCATTTTTCGGCTTTGACGCCTCTGGGCTGGCCGCCGCCGACGATGCATCCGCCGGGGCATCCCATGACTTCGATGAAGTGGAACGCCTTGCCCGCTTTGACCATTTCCATGACCTGAGCCGCGCCGTCAAAGCCGCTCGTTACGGCTACGTTGGCGGTGAAGCCTTCGAGGAACTTGTATTCGGGCAGTACGTTTTCAAACGTGAGCGAAGCGGTCTTGATCTGCGTGCTGTCTCCGAGAGGAGCGACGTGCAGGTTTTCGCACGGCAGTTCGCGTCCGGTGACGAGCTCGTAAACGGTTCTGAGAGCCGCTTCCATAACGCCGCCCGTTACGCCGAATATATCCGCCGCGCCGGTGGAGATGCCCATCGGAGGATCGAATTCGGAATCGGGAAGATTTACGAAATCGATACCCGCCTGCTTGATCATGTTGGCAAGCTCTCTCGTGGTGAGTACGGCGTCAACGTCCGGTACTCCGTTTTCGTTCATTTCGGGTCTTGCGATCTCGAATTTCTTCGCGGTGCAGGGCATTACGGATACGAGATATATATCTTTCGGATCCTTGCCGAGTTTTTCCGCGTAGTAGGTCTTTACGAGCGCGCCCTGCATCATGTGCGGGGATTTGCAGGAAGACAGGTTCGGGAGAAGCTCGGGATATCTGTGTTCGATGAACTTGATCCAGCCGGGGCTGCACGAAGTCATCATAGGCAGAACGGCTTCGCCGCCGGTAAGAGCGGCTTTCGCTCTCTGTAAGAATTCCGTGCCTTCTTCCATGATCGTCAGGTCGGCGCCGAAGTTTACGTCGAATACTTCGTCAAAGTTCAGAGCTTTGAGAGCCGTGACCATCTTGCCGGTCGCCACCGAGCCGGAGGGCATACCGAACGGTTCGCCTATCGCGACTCTGACAGCCGGAGCTACCTGTACGATGGTGTACTTGTTCGGATCTTCGATCGCCTTGACGACGGGATCGATCGCGTCGGTCTCACGCAGAGCGCCGACGGGGCATACGGAGATACACTGACCGCAGTTGGTGCAGTCGGTATCGGCTATATTCATGCCGAAAGACGGCTGAATAACGGTTTTGAAACCTCTTTTCTGAGCGTTCAGAACGCCGATCTTCTGGATCTTGTTGCACATCGCAACACAGCGGCGGCAGTTCACGCACTTGGACATATCGCGCGTCATAACGGTCGATATCTCCACGGGCAGATCTTTCATTTCGCCTTCGAAGCGCGGTTCGGTGACGTTCAATCTTCTCGAAAGAGTCTGCAGCTCGCAATCGAGAGATCTCGGGCAGGACAGACAATCCTTCGGATGGCAGGAGAGAAGCAGTTCGAGGTTGACTTTTCTCGCCTTGCGTACGCGTTCGGTATTGGTCTTTATCGACATACCGTCGCTGATTTTGATCATACATGCGGCCTGGAGATTTCTCATCGGTCTGCCGTTTGTTTCAACTTCGACCATGCAGAGACGGCAGCCGCCGTACTGGTTCACGCCTTCAAGGTAGCAAAGGGTGGGTATATAGATGTTGTTTTCTCTTGCAACTTCAAGAATGGTCTTGCCGGCTTCGGCCTCGTAGGGCTTGCCGTTTATGGTAATATTGACTTTGCTCATTTTTTTGACCCTCCTTATTTCTTTATAACCGCGCCGAATTTGCAGTTTGCCTGGCAGGCGCCGCATTTGATGCACTTGCTCTGATCAATGACGTGCGGTTCTTTGACCTTGCCGCTGATGCACTGTACCGGGCAGTTGCGTGCGCAGAGCGTGCAGCCTCTGCACTTTTCGGGATCGATATAGTATTTTGCGAGAGCAGAGCATACGTGAGCGGGGCAGGACTTGTCAACGATGTGAGCTTCGTATTCGTCTCTGAAGTTCGATATCGTTGAGAGCACGGGGTTCGGAGCAGTCTGTCCGAGGCCGCACATTGCGGTGTCCTTGATGACGTGGGAGAGCTCTTCGAGCGTGTCGAGGTCTTCGAGCGTACCGTTGCCCGCAACGATCCTTTCAAGGATCTCAAGCATACGCTTGGTGCCGATACGGCACGGCGTGCATTTTCCGCAGGATTCGTCCTGAATGAACTGCATGAAGAATCTCGCGGTGTCGACCATACAGGTATCTTCGCTCATGACTATAAGTCCGCCGGAACCCATGATCGCGCCGAGGGAGGTCAGCGATTCGTAGTCGACAGAGGTGTCGAGGTTCTTTTCGGTGATACATCCGCCGGAAGGACCGCCGATCTGCGCCGCTTTGAACTTCTTGCCGTCGACGATGCCGCCGCCGATCTCGAATATGAGCTTACGGAGCGGCATACCCATCGGTACTTCAACGATACCGGTGTTGATAACGTCGCCCGCGAGAGCGAATACTTTCGTACCTTTGCTTCTGCCGACGCCGTAGGATGCGAACCAATCCGCGCCCTTGTTGATGATCTCGGCTATATTATAGTACGTTTCGACGTTGTTTATAATGGTCGGATATCCGAAAAGACCGGATTCGAACGGGAACGGCGGTTTCTGACGCGGTTCGCCGCGCTGACCTTCGATGGAGGACATAAGAGCCGTTTCCTCGCCGCATACGAACGCGCCTGCGCCGATACGGAGCTCGATATCGAAATCAAAGCCGGAACCGAGGATGTTTTTGCCGAGAAGGCCCCATTCACGGGCTATCTCCGCGGCTTTGTTGAATCTTTCAACGGCTACCGGATATTCGGCACGGCAGTAAACGTAACCGTTGTGCGCGCCTATCGCGTAACCGCCTATGGTCATACCTTCGATCAGGCAGAAGGGGTCGCCTTCGATCGCGGATCTGTCCATGAACGCGCCCGGGTCGCCCTCGTCGGCGTTGCAGACGATGCATTTGTTTTCGCCCGGAGCCTTCATGCCGGCGCTCCACTTGATGCCGGTCGGAAAGCCCGCGCCGCCGCGTCCGCGGAGTCCGGATTTCGTAACTTCGTCAACGATCTGTTCCTGAGTCATACCGAAAGCCTTCGCTTCGGCGGTGAAGCCGCCTTTGGCTATGTAAGCTTCGATCGAGTCGAACGGGATCTTGCCGCATTTGTTGAGAACTATCTGTACCTGTTCGGCGAAGAAGGGGATATCGTCGATGCAGGGGATATGCTTCTGCAGGTTTGCGTCGAAGAACGTGTATTCTTCAATGACTTCGCCTTTGACGACCTGTCTGTCGATTATATCTTTCGCGCGTTCGGGCGTTACGTGAACGTAGTAGATACGTTCCGGCTCGATCAGAACGACCGGGCCCATCGCGCAGGTACCCATACAACCGGTGAAAACGACGTTGACTTTGTCGGTAAGTCCGAGCTCTTTGATGTAGGATTCGACGAAATCTTTCGTCGCCTGGCATTTGCTCGAGATACAGCCGCCGCCTCCGCATACGTATACGGTATGCTCATATTTGCCGAATTCGGCGTTGTAGCGATCGGCTACGAGTTTAAGATCCTGTACGTTTTTGATAATCATACTCATTCACCTCTGTACTGATCAAGTATTCCGGCGAGATCGCCCGGTTTGACCTGTTTGTGCACGTCGTCGTCAACGACAACGACCGGAGCGAGACCGCAGGCGCCTACGCAGCGCGTTACGTGGATCGAAAAGAGATTGTCAGCGGTAGCTTCGCCTACGCCGATACCGAGCAGCTCCTGAAGCTTTTCGATAAGAGCGCTGCCTCCGCGAACGTAACAAGCCGTGCCGAGGCAGACTTTAACGTCGTGTTTGGTCTTGGGCGTGGTTGAGAAGAACGAATAGAAGCTCGATACGCTCGAAACGTACGAGACTGAGAAGCCCATATTGTCAGCGACGAATTTCTGGACTTCGTAGGGGAGATAACCGAATATCTCCTGTGCTGCGTGCAGCACCTGAATGAGACAGCCTTCCTTACCGCTGTAAAGATCGATAACGTTAGCGAGCTTTTCGAAATTCGCCTGTTTTTCGACTTCTTCGGCGGTGAGGTTTTTTACAACATCACTCATTGCTTTACCACCTTATAAATATTTTGGAGCCGCACAGAAAAAAGCCTCCGCGCGAGCATCCATTCAGCGATATAATAACAGAAAAAAACCGTCTTGTCAAGACCTTTCGGTAATTTGACAAAAAGTTAAAAAAATCAATTTAATTTTGCAAAATTTAAAGGTATTTATAATATAAATAGTTATCGATCGACCCGCGTTCCGCGCAAATCGACCGGCTCACACCTCAGAGATCCCCGCCCTTACGGCCCCGGACCCGTGAACCCCGGTTGTAAACGGATTCACAACGGGGAACACGGCGATCCCCTGAATCCATCCCGGACGGTCGCAGATCTCCCGGGACGGCGCGATTCAGACGGAGTTTTAACGCCGGCCTCAGAACTGATCGCCGCGAAAGGGGACCGCCTGACCGAAATACCCGATTTGCCGGCCGATTTACAAAATATCATTGACAAATCACGTTTTTTGCGTATAATGATTCTCGGATAAAGAAACGGAGACGCATTATGAAACATTTTATCGGACTCGATATAGGCACGTCGGCTGTCAAGGGCGCGCTCATGAGCGAAGACGGAAGAATAATCAAAGTAACGGACAAAAAGTTCGATTACATTACGGAAGGCACGTTCAAACTGCTCGATCCGGAACTGTTCGTACAGACATGCTTTGACGTGATACGCGAGCTTTCGTCTGCCGCAGACGGCAGGATCGCGGCGCTTTGCTCCTGCTGCGCTTCCGGTAATCCGCTTTTTTTGGGCGACGGTCTCGAACCGATGACGAGGATCATCGGCTGGCAGTCGAAGATACCGCAGAGCGACCTCGACGCAGTGTATACGAAAGAAGAGCAGGACGCGTTTTATCCGCTCGTAGGCTGGGATTTCTTCGACGGTATGCCGGCGGCGGATCTCGCTTATATAAAGCTGCACCGTCCCGAAATACTCAAAAACGCGAAAATGCTCGTTATGAGCGCCGAATATCTCAATTATAAGATCACCGGCAAATGGGGGCTTTCCCACTCGATGGGTACGCCGTTTTATCTGATCGATCAGAAGAAAGGCGAATATCATAAACCCATGCTCGATAAATTCGGTCTGTCGGAGGATATGCTCCCGCCGATATACGAAAAAGGCACTGTGCTCGGTACGGTACTGCCGGACGCGGCTCTGAATCTCGGTCTCGATACGGATACGGCGGTCGTGCTCGGAAGCTTCGATCACCCGTCCGGCGCGCTCGGGTCGGGCGTGCTCGACGAAGGACGGCTCCTTCTGTCGTGCGGGACGTCGTGGGTAGAGCTGTTTCCCGTTTCGGATCGCGATTTCGGACTTTCGACCGGAGGACTCGTTGACAGATTCACGCTTCATCACGCGCCGTGGTGCGTTATGAAATCGCTCGAATCCGTTACGGTAAAGATAGACAGACTGCGCGAGCATTTCTTCGGCGTCGTGCCGCATAAGGTGTTCGACGGTCTTGCCGGCGAAGCGCCGCTGGGCTGCAACGGATTGAAATTCGATTTTACGGAAGACGATATGAAACGCGCCAAAGGTCACGACAAACGCGATATCGCGAGAGCGATAATCGAAGGCGCCGCGAATATGCTCAAAGAAAACCTCAAAAAACTTGAAAAATGCGGCCTGCGCGCCGATTCGATAACGGCGATAGGCGG
>CACYEW010000310.1 GCA_902773455.1 uncultured Ruminococcus sp. | reverse complement strand
GCGTCGAACGAGTCGATACCGAGGGCGGCTCTCAGTTTTTCCGCGGCTTTTTCGGCGCCCCCGCCGGAATAACAGGTGATCAGAGCGCAGCGTTTGCCTTTCAGCGCTTCGGCGTTTTCCGTTATGAACGTACGTATCGGCGGCGTGAACGTGCCTGCCCAGACGGGCGTTGCAAAGATTATGCGGTCGTATTTTCCGGCGTCGAATTCGTACGGTACGAGCGCGGGCTTGTCGCCCATGACGGCGCTTTTGCCGCCCCAGAAGAATTTTTTGAAGCCCTTGTCGGGGTAAGCCTTTTCGGGCTCTATGCGCAAAAGATCCGCGCCGAGCAGCTCAGCCGCTTTTTCAGCCGCGTATTCCGTATTGCCGAGCATCGAATAATATACGATAAGATTTTTCATTTTATACCTCTGTTTTTCCGGCTTTGCGCCGGTTTGATTTTATGTTTGGTTTGTCGGAGCGCCGAAGGGTCCGCGGTATTACAGATCCGCCGCGTTCAGCGTGACTGTTTGCGTCGTGACCTTGTTTCCGTATTTGTCCGTTATCACGCAGTATACTTCTCTGCCCGATTTCTTCGGCACCATCGAAACAGAATACGTGTCGCCCGTGAGACCGCTTTTCCAGAAGCTGCTCTGACCGGGATCTCTGCCGTACCACTGATATTTCAGTCCCTCGCCTTCAACGGAAACGGTCGTGACCGCTGTTTCGTTCAATCCGACGCAAACGTTTTCGGGCTGTTTTGCGATCTTCAGTTCATAACCTTCCGGAATGGCCATATTGAGCGTAACGGTGTCCGTCGTGACCTTGTTGCCGTATTTATCGGTTATCACGCAGTATACTTCCCTGCCCGATTTCTTCGGTACCATGGCGACCGAATACGCGTCGCCCGTGAGACCGCTTTTCCAGAAGCTGCTCTGACCCGGATCTCTGCCGTACCACTGATATTTCAGTCCGTCGCCTTCAACGGAAACGGACGTGACCGCGGTCTCGTTTACGTCGACGTAAACGCTTTGCGGCTGTTTTTCGATCTTCAGCTCATATCCTTCGGGAACGGCGATACTGAGCGTAACGGTGTCGGTCGTGAGCTTATTGCCGTATTTATCGGTGATCACGCAATATACCTGCCTGCCCGATTTCTTCGGCACCATCGCGACCGAATACGTGTCGCCTTTGAGTCCGCTTTTCCAGAAGCTTTCCTGACCCGGGTCTCTGCCGTACCACTGATATCTGAGTCCTTCGCCTTCGGCGGTGAACCCTGTCGCCGCCGTTTCGCCGATATCGGCGGAAACGTCGCAAGGCTGGCTCGTTATCGTGATCGCGTAGCGAAGCGTTCCGTCATCGCCGAGGCGGTAAGCCGTATTGCCCCCGGCAACTTCTATCGTAAACGGATTCGACGTGTTTTTTCTGTTTTCGTAAAGACGGTTGAGCATGGCGAGCTGACCGTCTTCGATTTTTTTCATCGTTGACGGTATGATGACTCCGGAGCAGTTTGCAAGAAGATTGTCAACGGTCGAACCGGCGTCCCACATCGCTTCTCTGTCCCAGTATTCAACGCCTTCGGGAATATCCATGATCCTGCCGTAGCGGGCGGGAACGGATATCACGCGGGTCATATCTTTTGAATAAATTATGCCGTCAACGGAACGGTAGCGCGGATTCGTTTCCTTTACCGCGTAATCGGTTATTCCCGTATAGCAATAAATCGCGATCGAAAGGTTCGTACCCGCGTTGAGGTTGCCCGTATCTTCAAATACGATATATCTGTCGTCGTATACGGGAACGTACTTTATTTCAAGCGTATCGGGCAGGATCACGGTATGGATATTGTAGTTTCTCGAAAAACTCAGTTCGCCGAGAAAATCGACTCCCTCCGGGATCTCGAAAACGCCGTTTTCAAACGGTTTGTTTCTCGGCACGGCAAGCATCTCTTTTCCGTCGGCGGAATAAAGAATTCCGTCGACCGCCTTATAGTACGTATTGCCGTCGGCTACGCGGATCTCGGTCAGATCGTTCGTCGCAAAATCGTAAAGAGTGTGAGCGTAACCGATCTTTTTGACTCCCGACGGAACGGTAAAGCTCTCGCCTTCGTACCGCGTGGCGTGATTGAGAAAGCCCGCGCTGATCACCGCAAGATTATCCGGCAAAAGTATCTGCTGTGCGCGGCAGTTCTGGAAGCACCAGCCGGAATTATTGATATTTGAAAGATCCCAGCGGCTCAGATCTATAACGACTCTGACGCTTGCGCTGACGGATTTTGCGAACCCGTTGAACGAAAACGACATATTATTAAGTGAAGACGTATCCCAGTTTTCATAGCCCGTGAGGCTTGAAAGGCGTGTGCAGCCGCTGAATATCGCGCGTATTTCGGTAACGGAACCCGTTTCGAGGTCAGACAGATCGAGCGACTGCAGGGCGCCGCAGTCATAGAACATATAGCTCATATCCGTGACTTCG